>NZ_VPBF01000015.1:0-63576 GCF_013418865.1 Acinetobacter sp. YH12117 | reverse complement strand
TGTTCAAATGGCGATTCAGCGTTTAATTGGTTTTGGGAAAAAAGAAGAGTTTAAGGAAATTTTGGCAATTTTAAGAAAGCAGAATCCTGATAGGATAAGGGTTCTGTGAAATTTGTCGTGTACAGAGGAAAAAAACAAGTAAATTGAGTTATTGAAATTTAAGTTTAAAAACCAGTTGCTCCGGCAACTGGTTTTTTATATTAAAGAAAAATGAAAGGGGAAAGGGCTTTGAATCATAAACAGAATGAAACGGATGTGATCATTATCGGTGGTGGGCAGGCTGCTTTATCTACGGCTTATTTTTTAAAGCGAAAAAAAATACCATTCATTATTTTAGATGATCAAAATCAAGCAGGTGGAGCCTGGTTACATGCCTGGAATTCTTTGCGTCTATTTTCACCGAATAGCTGGAGTTCCTTACCAGGTTGGGTTATGCCGAATACAGAACAAACGTATCCGACCAAGAAAGAAGTTATTGAATACTTGCAGCAATATGAGCAGCGTTACCACTTTCCGATTATTCGTCCTATATATGTTGATCACGTCAAAAGCGAAGGAGAGGCATTGAGTGTGCATGCAGGTGAACAGTCATGGAAAGCCAAGGCTGTAGTCAGTGCAACGGGCACCTGGAGTCATCCTTATATCCCATCTTACCCGGGCCAAGAAAATTTTAAAGGGCTGAAATTACACTCCGCCCATTATCAAAATGCAGAACCGTTTAAAGATAAGCACGTCATGATTATCGGTGGTGGAAATTCCGGAGCACAAATTTTGGCTGAAGTTTCCCAAGTGGCAGATACTCTTTGGATCACGCCAACACCTCCTCAATTTTTAGCAGATGATGTTGATGGCCGTATACTGTTTTTACGTGCGACAGAGCGTTTAAAGGCACAATTAGAAGGCCGTACAATAGATCAGCCTGTTGGCGGTCTGGGGGATATTGTCATGATTGATTCAGTCAAAGATGCACGTGCACGAGGCGTTTTACATAGTGAGCGCCCGTTTTCGGCTTTTACAGAAAATGGCGTGATTTGGGAAGATGGATCTTTTCAACAGGTTGATGCAGTGATTTGGTGTACTGGATTTAAAGCGACTTTAGACCATTTAAAGCCACTTGGAATAGTAGAGGAAAATAATACGATACTGGTTGAAGGAACAAGATCAGTAAAACAACCCAACCTATGGTTAGTAGGATATGGTGAATGGACTGGACCTGGTTCAGCAACGCTGGTGGGTGTTTCAAGGACCGCGAGAACAACTGCTGAGGAAATTTCCGAATTTCTGGATTAAAATTTTGACCTATTTGTCTTGAGCAAGAAATAGCACAACAAATGGCAAATAAAACTCGTTATTTGGGTGCTATTTTTGTGGGCAAAATAAAAAGTTAAAAAATCAGTAGAAACCCGGCTTGGAAACAAGTCGGTTTTTTGGGTTTTCGCCACCGATTTTTTATAACATAACTTTTTGAAATATAACACTATTTATTTTGATGCGAAGTATGATTTTAATTTCCTGTTGGAAAGCCATGAAACATCCATTGTATGCCCCATAAAATAATTAGAATTAAAATTACGAAAAAGATAATTTCTAATTTTTTTCATTTTTAAAGTTCTACTAAAATTAACATAATACACCTTATACGAAGGCAAAAATGGGAGCTATAAGCTCCCCATTTTTAGTCTTTAATTCGCTTTTTAGCTTCGTCATAAACTATGCTATCAGCTCGTTTCCCGACTGTGATGAGCAAGATAACTACCTGATCATCTTTAACTTGATAGACAAGTCTGACACCAGCTTTTAATAATTTGATTTTATAGCAACCTGCAAGATCGCCTCTAAGCATATTCTTTGGAATATGTGGCTGCTCTATGACTTTGGCTAGTTTCTTTTTAAATTGATCTCGTATAGCAACAGGGAGTTTTTCCCATTCTGCTGTAAAGTCCTTGTGACGTAAAAGCTTATAAGTCATCTAATGTGACTTCCTCAAACATCTCTTTAGGATCATTAATGCGCTTACGGACAAGAGCTAATAATTCTTCATCTTCTTCCGAAAGCAAAGCTTTTTTGACAGGCAGTTTCCCAGTCGTAGCAACATACTCAAGAATACTAGTGAAGAAATCCGTAGGTGCAATACCTTGCTCTTTAAGGATTGAATAAGATTTTTCTTTAAGGGCTTCATCGACCCTGAAGTTAACAGTAGCCATCATATTTCCCAAGTATTTAATGTACTAGGAATAGTGTAATGCAAATTGCATTACAAGTCGACTTCGCATAACAGCCATTATGTTAAATGGGGCGGATTATTCTCATTACTGATCCCAAAAGCTTTTCTCCATGCCTGAGGGCTGGTGCCATATTTTTCACGGAAATTCTTTCTAAATGACACAGTATTATTAAAACCTGAAAGCTCGGTTATCTTTTCGATAGACAAGTTTGTCGCTTCTAAAAGTTCACAACTTAATCTGATTCTTTCAGTATTCAGCCAATCGACTAAGGTCATACCTGTCGCTTTCTTAAAGTGCCGTGTGAACGTCCTGCGTGTCATATGTGTCCGTTCAGCGAGGCTTTCAATATTATGTTGTAAGGCTAAATTCTTTCTTAAAAAATCAAGTAATAGGTTAATTTGTGCATCTTGGCTCGATTCTGCGACTGGCTGTTCAATAAACTGAGTTTGCCCACCTTCACGGTGAGGCGGGATCACCATTACTCTAGCAACTTTATTCGCAATTCGTGCATTATAGATTTCACGTACCAAGTACAAGCAGCAGTCTAACGCTGCGCCTGTTCCAGCAGAGGTTACGATCCTTTGGTCTTCTACATACAGGGCGTCATTATCAAGTTGAACCTGTGGAAATCGTTCACTAAAATCCTGTTCAGCCATCCAGTGCGTAGCTGCTTTTTTATGGTCAAGCAGCCCTGCATATGCCAATGCATAAGTTCCGTAGCATAACCCTACAATTCTAATTCCAGCTTGATATGCACAATTTAGGGCATCGATAAGTACTTTTTCAGGTTTGTGATTAAAATCATCCCATCCAGGAATAATAATAAGATCCAATTGTTTAATAAGTTCGATCCCCCCATCAGGGATAATCATCATAGACTGTTCTGTTTTTACGGGTTGACCATCTATAGAAAAAATTCTCAGATCAAATAAGCGTTTATCTTCAATCTTGATATTGAAAATGATATGGGGGATAGAGAAGTGAAATGGATTTATATTGGGATATACGAACAATCCAATCACTGGTATAGCCATTCAATCTACCTCTCTAAAATAATAAATATAGCATGTTGTCCCAATAGTTTCGATGATTGTCCTTAAGGACAATTTTATTGCTTAATTTTTCCTATCATGATTCGAGTATGACTAAATGATTGGATCTGGAACATGAATAAAATTTTAAGTAGCTCTGTTATTGCACTCTCTCTGGCAATGGCTTCAGTCCATTTATATGCGAATGATAAGGTGGTTCAGCGAGATACTTCTAAAGTTACGCATATACAAGAAATTCGCAATGCAACGATTAAAGTAACCTATGCTGATACGACTTTTTTAATTGACCCAATGTTTGCTAAAAAAGGATTCTATGAAGGTTTTCCTGATACTCATCGTAGCTATTTACGGAACCCATTAGTCGATTTGCCTATCAAGCCCGAAACGATTTTAGAAGGTGTAGATGCGGTAATCGTGACCCATACCCATCTAGATCATTGGGATGATGCAGCACAAGCGACTATTCCGAAAAACATGCCGTTGTTTGTACAGAATAAAGAAGACCAGAAAATCATTCAGTCACAAGGCTTCAAAGATGTTCGTGTATTAACTCAAGCGACCTTTGAAGGGATTAAGCTCACTAAAACTGGTGGTCAACACGGTACTGATGCCATGTACCGTATTCCTAAGCTTAAAGCTGGATTAGGTGAAGCAATGGGTGTGGTATTTGAAGCTGCTGGCCATGAAACTGTTTATGTGGCAGGAGATACCATCTGGCGTTCTGAAGTTGATCAAGCGATTCAAACATTTAAACCTGATGTGATTGTCTTGAATACAGGTAACGCCTTGGTTGATGGCTTTAAAGAATCCATTATTATGGGCAAAGAAGATACTTATCATGCAACTCAGAAAGCACCAAATGCTAAAGTGGTTGCTGTTCACATGGATGCAATTAACCACATGTCGGTAACACGTGCTGAGCTTGCAGATTACGTAAAGGACAAAGGAATCCAAAATAAGGTTTTAATTCCTATCGATGGTGAAACGCTTTCTTTCTAAAGTGACTTAAAGAAGTGGAAGCATTCCACTTCTTTAAAACATAAGTAGAACAAAACAAATATTAGTTAAGTAAAGGAATAGGTATGTCAAAATCAGCTTTATTAGTTATCGACTTACAAAATGAATATCTACCTACAGGTAAATTACCATTGGTAAATATTGAACAAGCTGCTGCTAATGCAGTGAAAGTAATTACGAAAGCACGTCAAGACGGTACTCAAGTGATTCATGTCCAGCATATTGCGAATGCTGAATCACCTATATTTCAACCTGACTCAATTGGTATTGAATTTCAGGACACAGTTAAGCCACAAGCAGATGAAACTGTGGTCATTAAAAATCACATCAACGCGTTCTTAAATACGAATCTCAAAGAAATTTTAGATAGCAATCACGTGACTGAGCTAGTCGTGATTGGTGCTATGAGCCATATGTGTGTTGATGCTGCTGTTCGTGCTGCTTCTGACTTTGGTTATAAGGTAAGGGTTATTCATGATGCTTGTGCAACGCTAGACCTAGAATTTAATGGCGTTAAAGTACCTGCTGGTCATGTCCATGCAACATTAATGGCCGCTTTTGAATTTGCATATGCTCAAGTAATATCAACTGAAGATTATGTTAGCTAAAGACTAAGATTTCCTAAAATTAACATAATACGCGTTATACGAAATGCGTTATAATTCTCTTGAAAATTCAAAGCTGTAGTTCCTTTTTTGCCCAACCTCCCCAAGGTGGGCTTTTTTGTTGATTTTTATGTTCCACGATTAATATTTTTCCCATGTTTCACGATTTTGATTAGCTCCTCTGCTTAATCTATATTTAACTCCTTGCTTACTTTTTAAAGGAGGGAGAGGAATAGGAAAAAGTCTTCATTTAGTACCGGATGATATAAGTAACTGAATATATAGAGAATCCTAAAAATTACATTTGAGAATGGCTTTGTTGCACAAAGATTTCATAACTATATGATTTTAGAAGTTTTGATTATTTTTTGATCCAAAATTAAATTTATTTAAATCAGATGCTTACATATTTATGCAACAAAGCCCTATTTGATTATCGTTACTCAGAGTTCAAATTTTTATTACAAACAGCTTAAAGATGAGAAACTATCATTAGATACATCAGTAACTTAAATACCCCAAGTGCTTTTGCATCTTTACTTTTGAAGCAGAATTTAATTCGCCTTTCATTTTCATTCAGGCTGAAGTTTTCTGCCCGTAATGTTAAATCCTGTAATGTCTTTTTGAGCTCTGTCTTGCTCTGTTGAGATAGTTCTAAATGAAGATATTTTTTCGGAAATAAACTATGAATAAAAGAAAGAAGTTTCTTCAGTTGCCGTTTTTCATTCAGTTCAAAAATTAACTGGGCTGAATTGGGCTGAACTTTTTCAAGATAAATTGAGTAGATCGTATGAAGCTGTTTTTTGTATTTACTTTGTACATTTGCATAACGCTCCTGAACATGTTGAATGACCTTTTTTTCCTCCTGATTGGTCGGCAACATGGTGACTAATGCATCAGGAGTTTTCCTTAAAAAATCTGTGGTAAATAACCTCGATGATTTTTTTTGGTTTACACAGGAGGTTTTCAAATGCAGAGCTCTGGCACGTAATTTTTGCGCGATTTGCAAAGGAATAGCTTCAGGTAACAAAAGGTCTTGTTCTTTTTCTACTGCAAGAATGTGATGCAATAGTTCAAAAGTCATCTCTGAGTCATGAGCTCCTAGCATCAGTGAATCAGGTGATTTCTGTTGCCCTGGTTGATATTGATGATCATGTTGCCTGTAACGGTCTTTAGTGAGTTGATCAAATAAAAACTGTTTGATCGCCCGTTGCTGAACAGGATATTTAATAGCATCATCATGTTTTAGAATATTAAAATAGGCTTCTTTAGGAAGCGGGCTGTGCATTTGATTCAGCTGGTAGCTAATTGCTAGATGCATTAAATGCAGATAGCTAGAACAGGTAGTTTCAGGTGTCAGGTGCCCGGCAAAATGAGAAAGCGCATACCAGGTTTGCTGAGTATTTCTGTTTCGCAGCAATGCATAACGGATACGTAATTGCTCATGTGGGCTATAGTCAGTAAATGCATCTGCAAGTGTTGAGTTTTTTAAAATCAGGTAAAGATGATTAAATGCAGAATGACGCAGACTATGGTAAGTAAAATTGTGCTCTCCAAAAGCTGGCTGGATCAATTGTTTCAATAGAGCATTGACTTCATTTTCATGAGTTTCTTCTAGCGACTGTTTTAAAAATAGCGGTTGTGTAACTGATTTCCCTTGTTCTTTTAGCAGGCGTTTTCTATTCTGACTATATGTTTTAAATGCATGTAATTCTTCTGCTTTAAGTAGATGATGCAGAGGAATCTTGCGGTAAGCTGAGTAGCTTTTTTGATTTTTATTGCGATTGTTGCGAATGGTGAGTATCACAGCATCTTCACTAATAAATAGATCACGTACGAAGATATTCAATGTTTCATTGATCCGTAGTCCGGCTCTGAAACCCAGAATAAAAATCAGTTTAAACATATTTTTATCCTGAACTGAAATACCTTGAGTATTTTCGAGTTGCTCTAGCATATGGTGAAAAATATGGGGCGAGATCAATGCGGTTCTGCAGATTTTTACCTGGATTAAATTATCTAGATCGATAGTGGGTGCGTTAAAAAATAAGGTCTGTTTGTGATGAAACTCCTGTAGACGTTTTTGTAAAGTCTCTCTAGTTGTTTCTTTCTTTAATAAAAGCATTTCTCCATACATATCTTCAAAATCGGCATTTGAAAATGATGAAATGTCTTTGTTTTGCGTTGCCTGCAGCCAATGGACTGCAAACTGTGAAAACATGGTCTTCAGAGAACTTTGCTTGACCGGCTGAAAATCTGCACGTATAAGCTTGCGCTTAAATCGTTGCTGCTGCTGAATAATATGATTGAGAAGGTCCAGTTGAGGTTCCGTTAATTTTGAGCGTAGAATGCTCCACAGCAGCAAACGTTCCAAGGCTGGAGATTGTTTTTTAGCATATAATTCTATGAGTTGATCGCTATAGTTTTTTGCACGAATAGCTTGACGTATTTCTACTAAAATATCGACTTCATCTAACGTAATAGTGACCGTAGGCTTTTTCTGAAGTTTTTCACAAATATTCTGAACTGTATGGGTAGGCGTGGGTTCAGACTGAATAAAATAGGCTGCTAATTGTTTTTCGAGAGGGCTGGAACTGTAAATTTCATTTTTTAGGATACAAATGGACATTTGATCCAGTCCGCTGTTTTTCAGGAACTGTGTATAGTAAAAACCGTATTTTAACAGGTCTTTACAACGTACCTTTTCCTCAGGGAAGCATTCAATAATACAAGCGTTAATCAGATGTTCTGCATCTTCAATATCCGAAAATAAATCAAACTTTTGATGTTTAAGTCTGTAAATCCAGCATTTCACAATGTCGTGTAGCACAAACGTTTTTGTATAGCTGACTGAAAAATCAGGGTCATTTATACGCTGATTACCGAAATTCCGGTTCGGGATTTCGAGTGTTACCATATGATTTAGGTTTAAAAAACTTTGAAATTTCTTTGTTTTTAAAATGATTTTTAAAAAAAATTGCAATTCGGCATGGTTATAAATGCCATTAAATAATATTGAACTGATCAAACAAAAGCCGAGGGATTGAGTCGGACTGAAGTCATTTCGTTTTGTCCAGTAAGCAATCATATTTTGGGCAAATTGAGTAACTTTTTTACCATGTTTTAAGGTTTCAATATTTTGTAGTGGCAGAGACCTTTCGTACCTTACGGGAGCGGCAGGCACTGGATAGTACTGATTCGATGAAAGATTAAAGCGCTTGATATATTTAGCAAATTCTATACGTGCCATCTGATAGCTACGGATGTTTGACTTACAGTATTCTAAAAGCTGATTATCAACTTGACGACAAATTTCCGAATAGTTCTCAGGCGTCAGTTCTATACATTTCTCACTAAACAAGTTCAGAAGAAATGCTTTGTTTTTTCTATGCTTTTTTATTCTTTTGAGGGAGTGTGGGTGTTTACTCATTCAATCAGGAATCCGTTAAATGTAGACATACTTTTAAGCTTTAAGAGTCCGACCAGCTTGTCTTGCGCTGCTCGAATGTGATCGTAATCGATTGCCTGAAAACCCGAATAGCGGTCAAAAAGTTCCTGCATGGGCCCATCGTGACCAAAGATGCCATTCAGCATATCTTCATCGCAGTGCTGTGCAAAAAAATAGCGAGCGAAATGGCGAGTCCAATTACGTTGCAAACCTATTTCTGGACTGTTCTTTTCAATATCGGCAAGTTCTAAATTTCGGATATATCCCTCAGGCCCAAAACCTAATAGGAAAGGGCGCTTACCATCAAAAATTTCTTGAATTAGTTCTGTTTTAACTTGGCTAGCACAAGCCTTCATAAGGTGCTGAAATTGTTTTAAGTAATTTAGATAAGACTGTATTTCATCTCGAAGAAAATTATTAAATGGCAGGTAGCGCCCAATGGTACCCGAATAACGTTGCTCTTTATCTGCAACAGCCACCAAACGGTTGTCGAGATCAAGATAATCGAGATTCGGGGGAAAGGCTTCATTTGGTCGGGCAGATGTCATAATCATGCAAACGTACCATAGCCAAATTGAATAATATTTCAGTGTTTTGAAAGGGTTAGGGTTACCCCGAACTTGCTGGTCAAGCTGTTTGAAAAAGGATTTAACCAGAGGCAGGTCTGGCGTTTGCTGACTACCAAAAGTAACAGGGGACTTAAATTCTTCGATATAACTAGTGTCGAGCTGCGGGCAAACCAGATAAAGTGTTTGGCTATAAATATCGAGGATATCAACAATTTTCATTGAATAGTAATGGCCTGGGGTGTAGTTATTAACGTTTTCTCCGCTAAGTAATTTACTTTCCAATTCATATCCGAGTTCATTCAACGTGATATCGCTGATTAAACGAGGAAGGTTTCGAGCTGTTAAATGAAAAGTAAGGCCGTCACTGATTCTACGTAAATATTCTTGTACATCGGAAGCAATATCAGCTTTATCCCACTTTTTTAGTTGAAAAATCTGATCAAAATAAACTTTGGGTAATGGGATTGTAAAAGAGTTTCCCTGATTCATCATATATTCTTTTAATAAAGCATCTTTAAACTTGGAGCTATCAAAGCTTTGCCGAAAATAGAAATTTTCAGGACTAAAAGTAATTTCTTTTCTTTTTGAACTCAGACGGAAATGTTTCCGAAATACTAATAGCTCTTCATAATGCGTCAAACTGAGTACTGAAAATAAAAGCAAGGCATGAATTGGAGAGGTCTTTGCCTGTTCAAACAAAATTCGCATAATATGCTGTGCGGTAGGCAAATCAAAGACACGAGGATTTGACTTGCTCATTAACTGATTCTTGTTTTGATGCAGAACTTTGTTCTTGAGATTATTGACCTGAGCTGTAATAGAGTATTGCTCAAGTGGATTAAATTCAAAATTATGATCTTCAACTTTTTCTATAGTTTTATCTTCGCGCGGTTGTTTGGCCGTACCTTGTTCAAAATGAGTCTGATACGTTTGTTCATCATCGAGAGATATTCTTGATGTCTTTTGAACATCAGTTTGAGGAGGTTCTTTGGAGCCCGAACTGCTTTGGCGATTTCGTTTTAAACGTTCAGACTGAGTAAAGACATATTGATAGATCACACGCAGATTTGCCAGCTGGCTAATTCGTTCTTCATCTAAATTTGGTATTGAGCGATTAATTAGCTCTTTATTTTCTGTTTCAGCTTCTTTTAGAAGTTTAACTAGCTCTTCTAATTCCATTGGAAGAGTAGGTAAGAAATTGTAAAGCCAATAATATTTCTGTTTTGTGCTAGCTAAACGAAAACGCCTACAAAGATTAACTATGGTAGCTGAATGTCCTTTGCTGTTAAGTGATTCAATACATTGAGTATTGAAAATAGCCCATTTCAGCGCGTTTGATTGATATGCTGATGGAGTGTTGATGACTGCAATAAGGTAATGAACCAGAGGATACTCGCTGACTTTTTTATCAGTCAGGCTTTGAGCTATAAAAGTATTAAGTTTAGTAATTTCATATTGTTGAATGAGGTCGTTGAGCTTGATTGAGTTCTGATAATTTTCCAGCTTTGCTTCTGCCAATACTTGGTAGAAGTTTCGAAACGGCTCAAGCTTTAATTCTTGAGTATCTTCTAAATAACTATATCCATTCATGATGAAATTCCCACCAGAATTTTTTCTAATGAAATTGGACCTGCATAATCTGAAAAAGAACTTACCGGGCTTTGGGATTTGGATAGTCCTGATAATTCTCGCAGTTGGTTGATAGTTAAAATTTTATGACCGAAAACTTCTTGAAGATGGTCAGGTCGGTATTGTTCATTCAGCCAGTATGCAATGATATCTAAGCCCTGAATTGAGTGATGCAAACCAGAACTGAGTAAGCTTCTTACTTCATTTAGAGCCTGAATGATGGATTCATATGAATTATTTTTCTCGTAAGCTTTAAACTTAAATTGAGTTTTATTCTTATTGTAATAATAAGCATAGATCCAGCTGAAATGGCTACTAAAAAAATAGTGATCGGGTTTATCCGTAGGAATAAGGGGAATGTCTATTTTCTGTGAAAAAGCTAAATTCAAATGATAGTCTTGCTTTTTTTTATTCAGTTGGAAAAATAAAGCGATCCAGATTTGATAGGCATGCATACAGTTTGGATAACACATTAATTGCAGGTTTTTTGCAGACACGCGGTAATTTGGTGTGTTTTTCTTCTTTCCAGACATACAATGATGCTTTCCCATATGTGCTAAACAGCTAAAATTAAAACAATATATTCATATTTTTTTAAGTAGGGGAGCAATGGCTGAATATGCCGTATATTGTGTTGTAAAATTATAAAAACCCTATATATAGTATTTTTGATCTTTTTTTAATGGTAATTAAAACCAAACAGGAATCAATTTTTGATAAGTATATAGACAAATTTAACTTGATTGCATATTCCTATCTTAATGGATACTAAATATAACAAATAGATGAACAGCTATTTTAATCTAACTTGGACATATATTATTCGGCTAGTTGAATAAACAGTTATTGCTCTTTAAGATGATTAATTAATCGTTCATAGTCATTTTTAGAAAGTTTACCAATGTAAGTTAATTTTGTCTTATCAATTGGCAACTGATATGTTTGTACGGTATCAATCCATGATTTTTTACTTAGTCCAACCGATTTCCAATCGGTAATTTCAATATATTTACTTTTAATAAAGTCAGATTTATTGTCATATTGACTACTTAAACGGAATACGATGTAGTCTTTTTTTGTTTGTCGAATATATAAAACAGGGCGAGTTTTACCATCTGCTATGTCTGTAAAACCAACGTAAGCCCAATACAAATCCTGAGCCATTAGTATCCACCATCATCATTTAAAAACTCTTGAGCAGATTTTATATTGGATACTTTTACACTCGGAATATTATGGCTAAGTGCTATGAGTTGTGCCGTATTAAAATCATCATCACTTACTTGATTGCTCACAGGAATTCGACCTGTTTTGGCAATTTCAGCCATAACCATACTAAAAACAGATGCAGGGGTTAGCCCAACTTTTTTGATGACGTACTCTGCTGATTCTGAGATTGCCTCATCCACAGTATATTGAACTCTTTTTTTAATTAGCGTAGACATTTAACACCTCTCAATCTTATTAATGCCATTTTACGGCACAAAATGGTATAAAACAAGTAAATAAGAATTGGTGTCCAAGTAGCTGTTAATTCTGCAACTTGATTGATAAAAGGAGCCGCATATGGAAATTAAACAACTGAAACAGGTAGAAGTCGTTACAGATGTTGTATGTGATGTATGCAACCAATCAACGAAACTGAAATTTGGAACTTTATCCGCACATTGGGGGTATGGTTCCAAGCATGACGGGGAAAGATATGAATTGCAGTTATGTGAGAAATGTTTTTTTTATGCACTTGCGACATTAAAAAAAGAGCGAGCAGATGAGTTTATGTTTGATGAAAATTTTGACCCTTCAACCCTAGATGGGTTTGGGTTGAGGTGAACCTATCATCGCGATAGGTTCTAAGAATCCAGAAAATACTGATTCAGATCCACGCCAGCAGCTTCATTTTTAATGGCGAGTAAGGGATTCAGGAAAAATATTTTTCTTTGCTTCGAGGTCACTGAGTTCGGAAAATGCTTGAATACCGCCTGCGGCTTTAATTTCATCTAAAGCGACAGATAGAGCTTCCTGATCTGACGGGAATGTTTCATCCCATACCGTAGAAGTACCACTTTGACTCACTACTTCCAGTGTCCAATCACTGTCAGGCAGTCGATAAATGAGAATTTCGACCTGCTGATTATGTTCCTGTAAAACTTGAGATAAGGGAGAGTCGATTAAATCATTTTCATCATAATCGTGAGTATGGTGATTGTCTGACATCAGAGGCAACCTTTATTGTACTTAACATCCATCCATAGTAATGAATGAATCAGATTTTGCCTAGCAGGAGGAATATTATCGGTAAAAAGAGCGGTGAATTCTAAAAAAGAATTGCCCCGACAATAAAACAAAATAATCCAAAAATCACCCAAATCCAGACATTCGATTTGGGTTGCTCAGTATGTGATGTATAGAACGGTTGTTGTTCCTGAACAGGATTCTCTTGGTTGCCAGCTCTGTTCTTATAGGGCTGGTGTTTTGAATAGGATAGGCCTGTGCCAGGAATACCAACGCTGGTTCGGGTGCCTTTTTTGCCAATATTTAAGGAAGCACCAGGTTTGCCAATGCTTGCACTGCTTATACCTTTGTGTGTCAGATTAATTTTTAATCCAGGTAGCAGTTTAATACTCTTGCGAAATCTGAAGCCCATATTTTTTCCATTTACAAGAACCAGTTTGGTTTCTATCTCAGTTGTCCGGATACAGTGAAATAAGAGTTTGATTCATTCATAGGACTGATCATTTGACTTATCTAGTGAAAAATCAGTATGTTCTTTAACATAAGATATTGGCTTTTAGACAATGAATCAAACATCAAATTATTACAATCAACATGCTCAAGCATTTTTTGAAAATACCTATCAGGTTGAAATGGAAAGTCTTTACGCACCATTTCTAAGATATTTGCCGGAACAGGCATTGATCCTAGATTTGGGCTGTGGCTCGGGGCGGGACACTTTGGCATTTAAGAAAAAAGGCTATCAAGTTGAGGCAATTGATTATTCTGCCGAGCTGGTTAAAAAGGCCAGGGAGCTGACCAATATTGAAGTACGTCAGCAAAGTTTTTATGACCTAGCTGAGAATAATAAATACGATGGTATTTGGGCTTGTGCATCTCTTTTACATTGTGAAAGAGATCGCCTAACTGAAGTGCTGGGGCTTATATTCAAAGCATTAAAGCTAAATGGTGTGTGTTACATGTCTTTTAAGTATGGCAATACAGACCGTGAGATAGAGGGGCGTAGCTTTACTGACTTGAATGAACAGCAAGCTCATGACTTACTTAAGCAGATCGATCAGGCTTTACTGTTACAACAATGGATTACTGTAGATAAACGTCCAGAGCGTACAGAAGAGTGGATGAATATTCTGATTAGAAAAGTGCAGGCTTAGATATGTTATTCAGTATAGCCGAAATACCAACCCCTCAAGAACAGTTGAAATTCTTAAAGCATATTCAGCAGATTTTGCAGTCAGGGACTTTTACTTCGACATATAAGTTTGCTTTGCTGATAAGTATCACGCGTCTGGCGATTGAACAGGGTCAAGATACCGGTGCTGCCTTGCATTTGGAATATCAGGATATTGCTGAAAAGTTTATTGACCTGTACTGGAAACAGTCACTGCCGTTTCAGTTTAACCAGTATGAGCCTTTTACTATTCATCAAAGCACTGGTAAGCAGGCAAAGATCATCAGTGAAATTCAGAATGCACAGCAACAATTCAAGACTTTGGCTGCGTTGAGAAAAGACCAGTTGCACTGGAATCAGCTTAAGAAAGTGGTTGCAGTAACCGTCAAGCAAATGCCGGTGGTGTATTTACAGAACCTGAATGGTCAAGCGGTGGAGTTTCTTTACCATTTGGAAGATTGCAAACAGTCCCTCAAGCTTTTACCCAAAGTGATGTATTGCTTGAGACAGTTTAGTGAAATTATTGAAGAGTTGTGCCAGAAGCGCTGGATTGATTTTGTCCGACTGAATAAGCAGAATCTGGTGATACTGGATGGTTTGCCTGACTTGGATGAATTCATGTTTGCCCCGAGTCGCAATCAACTGGGGCAGGTCGCGGACTTCTTAATTGATTTACAGCAATGCCAGTGTTTTTACTGTGGAAAAAGCCTAAAAAACTCAAAATATGCTGTAGATCATTTTATCCCCTGGTCTCTATATCCTGCCGATACTGGACATAACTTTGTTCTGGCAGATGACAAATGTAATTCTCAGAAAAGTAATTATTTGGCGTCGGAACAGTTTTTGCAAAAGTGGCAGGAGCGGAATTATCTACATGATCAATCTATTGTTCGGGAAATTTCTCAATTCGGTTTCTTAACAGATATTCAGCGCTCGCATCGGGTTGCCGACTGGGCGTATAAGCAGGCAATAGAGAATGAGTATTTAGTCTGGCTGGGTGGAAAAGATAAACAGATATTAGTTTCTCCCATATCTGGAGTATTTTGATGTCTTTGTTTTTCTGTAGTGCAGATTACTGGAGTAGGCTGCTATAAAATTTAGATCATGTATCTGTCTAGCGCTTGAATTGATAGATTACATCGCTTGAGCACGACAATTCATGTCCTTTTCCACCTTTTTACTGCTGCATGTTTTAGAATTTTAGGTAAAATCATTTTATTAATGATTTACTTATTTGGACTTCCATAACAATGACCCAAGTACAACTGCAACAATTACAAAAACAACTTTGGAATATTGCCAATACTTTGCGCGGCACCATGGGCGCCGATGAATTCCGTGATTACATTCTGGGTTTTATTTTCTTTAAATATTTATCAGAAAAGTCGGTGAACTTTGCCAATGAATTGCTCGATGGCGAAGACCTCAGCTTTTTAGAGTTAGATGAAAATAATCCTGAGCATGTGCCATACATCGAAGAAATTAAAAAAAATGCCATTGCCGAAGTCGGTTATGCGCTCACACCAAAACAGCTATTCCATACCTTAGCCGAGCGTGGTCGTCAGGGCGAATTCATTTTGGATGATTTAACTGCGACCTTAAAATCGATTGAACAAAGCACTTTAGGTACCGACTCTGCCGATGACTTTGCCAACCTGTTTGAAGATTTGGATCTAAACTCGACCAAGCTTGGCAATAATGCCAGTGACCGTAATGCACTGGTGGCGAAAGTCCTGAGTCATTTAGATGATATTGATTTTGATATTAGTAATACCGAAGCCGATGTGCTGGGTGATGCCTACGAATACCTGATTGGCGAATTTGCCTCAGGTGCGGGCAAAAAAGCAGGAGAATTCTATACCCCACAAACGGTATCGACTCTACTGGCAAAGATTGTCACCCAAGGCAAAGACCGTTTACGTTCAGTCTATGACCCGACTTGCGGTTCAGGTTCGTTATTGCTACGGGTAAAACGTAAAGTGAAAGATGTCGATATGATTTACGGTCAGGAGATGAACCGTACCACCTACAACTTGGCGCGGATGAACATGATTCTGCATGATGTGCATTTTGCCAAGTTCGACATCAAGCAGGAAAATACTTTAACCCGCCCGCAGCATTTAGATAAAAAGTTTGATGCAGTGGTGGCGAATCCGCCATTTTCCGCAAAATGGTCTGCCGATCCGTTATTTTTACAAGATGAACGCTTTGCTGCGTATGGAAAACTGGCGCCAAGTTCTAAAGCCGATATGGCTTTTGTACAGCACATGCTGTATCAACTGGATGACAATGGCACGATGGCGGTGGTGTTACCGCATGGCGTATTGTTCCGTGGTTCGAGTGAGGGCGTGATTCGTCAGTATTTGATTGAGCAGATGAACGTGGTGGATGCGATTATTGGTCTACCCGCCAATATTTTCTATGGCACGTCTATTCCGACCTGTATTTTGGTGTTGAAGAAAAATCGTGAGCAGAGCGGCAATATTCTGTTTATTGATGCCAGCAATGATTTTGAAAAGCAGAAGAACCAAAACAAGTTATTGCCTGAGCATTTGGATAAGATTGTTGCGGCATTTGAAAAGCGTGAAAATATTGAAAAGTATGCGCATGTCGCAACTTTACAAGAAGTGAAAGATAACGATTACAACCTGAATATTCCGCGTTATGTGGATACCTTTGAAGCGGAAGCCGAGATTGATTTAGATGCGATTGCAAAACAGCTTCAAGCTTTGGAACACGACAGCCAAAAAACCGATGCCATCATTGCAGATTTCTGCAAAGAGCTAGGCATTGTTTCACCGTTTTCGGAGGTGAAGTAATGTCTGTACCTAAGTTACGCTTTAAAGAGTTTGATGAAAATTGGAATGTTGAAGTTCTGGGTAATATTGTCCAGATTAAAAGCGGTTATTCTCCTAGCAAATACGAGTTACACGAAAATGGTGAAATACCATTTTTAAAAGTCGAAGAGTTAAACAACAGTAATAAATATCAAGAATATTCAAGATTTTATACTGAAACTTGTGCTGATGTAATTCCTAAAAAAAGTGTAATTTTTCCAAAAAGAGGGGCAGCTATTCTAAATAATAAAGTTCGTATCCTTAAAGTCGATTCTTTATTAGATAGCAATCTTATGGCTCTTATTCCACAAAATACTTTGGATGCTGAATATTTATATTATTTAATTAATAAAGTTGAACTTTATAGAATTGCTGATACTTCTACAATTCCTCAGATAAATAATAAACATATCGAACCATATGAAATTCATTTGCCAAGTAAAGCAGAACAAACCAAAATCGCCTCTTTTCTTTCCGCAGTCGATGAAAAGATCAGCCAACTCACGCAAAAACATGAACTGCTGAGCCAATATAAACAAGGCATGATGCAGAAGTTGTTTAGTCAGCAGATTCGTTTTAAAGCGGATGATGGGAGTGAGTTTGGGGAGTGGGAGGATAAACCTCTAAATGAAATTGCTTCAAAAAGATCGGGCAAAAATAAAGATGGAAGTATTTCTGAGGTTTTAACAAACTCTGCTACTCAGGGAATTATTAAACAAGGTAATTACTTTGAAAGAGAAATAGTTACTGAATCAAATTTAAACGGTTATTACATCGTAAATTTAGATGACTTTGTATATAACCCTCGAATATCTGTTCATGCGCCTGTTGGACCAATCAAACGAAATAAAAAGTGTTTAGGTGTTATGTCGCCACTTTATACAGTCTTCACAGTGGTCGAAGGAAACTTGGCGTATTTGGAATACTTTTTTGATAGTAATTTCTGGCATGATTACGTCAAAGGTGTGGCAAATTCAGGTGCTAGACATGATCGAATGAATATTACTAATAAAGATTTTTTCGACATGCCTATTTTATATCCTTGCCTAGAAGAACAAACCAAAATCGCCAACTTCCTTTCGACTATTGATCAAAAAATTGAAGTCGTGGCACAACAAATTGAACAAGCCAAACAGTGGAAAAAAGGCTTGTTGCAGCAGATGTTTGTGTAGGGGGGGAATTATGGCTCACGGCAAAAGTATTAAGCTGTTTTTAACAGATGGTTCTCCTAATGGAATTTTGACAGCTGAAATCATTAATTGGACAGGTCATGTGCTCTCAGCGCCTCGTACTAAACTGTCTGAACTTATTCAAAGAGAAGAGTGTGCAAGAACCGGCGTATATTTCCTCGTTGGTCATGATCCGGAAAATTCATTGCCAAGCGTATATATCGGCGAGTCGGATGATGTAGCCAATCGTCTTAAACAGCATAATCGAACAGAGGAATCTGGAGGCAAAGACTTCTGGGAAAAAGTGTGTCTTGTCACTGGTAAAGATCAAAATATTACCAAGACTCATATCAAATACTTAGAGAGTCGTTTAATTGAAATTGCAAAACGAGGCGGTCAATGTCAATTGATCAATGGAACTTCGCATCAATACAATAGATTACCTGAATCTGATACTGCCGATATGGAGTATTTTCTGGAACAAATACAGGTCGTATTACCAGTACTGGGTTTTGATTTCCTCAAAGAAATGAAGAAACCAAGCCAAAAATCACAAACGCTGGCTACAACTATTTCTAGTGAAATTGCAGAAGAAACTGAGTTTTATCTTGCAACTAAAGATACAAATGCGAATGCAAAAGTCATTGATGGGGAATTTTACGTGTTGGCTGGATCTCAAGTAAGAAGAGAGGTTACGGATACCAAGCATACCTATACTAAAAATCTACGTCCTCAGTTATTTGAAAATAACATTATCGATTCAGATACATATACCTTTAATCAAGACTATTTATTTTCGAGCCCTTCGGCGGCTGGAGGGGTAATTTTGGGTCGAGCAAGTAATGGTCGCAAAGACTGGAGGCAGGTCGGAACAAATATTACTTATGGTCAATGGTTAGAAAATCAGGTTGATAGCATTGAGCTGAAAGAAGAACTATAGAATCAATCAGCTAAAGAAATATTTTTTGGGGGGAGTAAAAATGACCGTACAAAGCGAATACCAACTTGAAAACGAACTGATTAGCCAGCTCAAGCAATTGGGATATGCTGCGGTGACCATCAAGGACGAAAGCCAGCTACTGTCTAACCTCAAAACCCAAGTCGAACGCGCCAATGGACTAGCGCCTCTGTCAGAAACGGAATGGAAACAGGTCATCAGTTTTTTAAATACGGGCACATTATTTGAGCGCGCCAAAAATCTGCGTGATCTGTTCCCAGTCAAATTTGATGATGGTACAAGCAAACACATCTTTTTTCTGTCCGATGACCCAAGCAAAAATATCTATCAGGTCACCAACCAGATCACCATTGATCACCGTGATTATAATGGCAGAACCAGCCGTTTTGATGTGACCTTATTGGTCAATGGTCTGCCACTGGTTCAGATCGAGCTGAAAAAGCGCGGCATGGAAATAGCCGAAGCTTTTAATCAAACGCAACGCTATATTCGTGAAGCCTATTGGGCTGGGCAAGGGCTGTTTGGTTTTATTCAGCTTTTTGTGATTAGTAATGGTGCCAATACCCGTTATTACTCCAACGGCACCACAGGCATCGAGTTTGCCTTTCCCTGGGCAGATGTCCATAACAAACATATCAATGAAATTGTCGACTTTGCCGAAGCTTTTTTAAATCAGCAGCATCTAACCCAAATGCTGACCCAGTACATGGTACTGCTGGAAACCACCAAAAGCCTGATGGTGCTGCGTCCCTATCAGATTTATGCAGTACAGAAAATTGTGGAGCATGTGCAAAACTCCGATCAGAACGGCTATATTTGGCACACTACAGGTTCAGGCAAAACCCTGACCTCATTTAAAGCCAGTCAGATCATCATGCAAATGCCTGATGTAGAAAAAGTTCTGTTTGTGGTCGATCGTAACGACCTCGATACGCAAACCTCACGCGAATTTAATGCTTTTAAAGCCGACAGCGTCGACAGCACCGATAACACATCGACCTTGGTAAAACAGCTCGATCAACGTCATGACAAACTGATTGTGACCACCATCCAAAAGTTAAATCGTGCGATTAGCACAGACCGATATTTAGAATCGATTGATTATCTTAAAAATAAAAAAGTGGTCTTTATTTTTGATGAATGTCATCGCAGTCAATTTGGTGAGACCCATCAGAACATCAAAAAATTTTTCAGCAATGCACAAATGTTTGGTTTTACCGGTACGCCTATTTTTGAAAAGAACAGCCAAAGCAAAGCAGGTTTAAAACTCACCACAGACTACCTGTTTAATGAGTGTTTGCATAAATACGTGATTGTCGATGCCATCCGTGACCGTAACGTATTGCAGTTCCAGATTGATTATCGTGGCAAATACACCGCCAAAGGCATGGCGACCAATGAAAGTTATGAGGAAGATGTAGAAGGCATCGATACCAAAGAACTGTATGACAATCCGCAACGCCTAGAAATGATTGCTCGCTACATTGTCAATATCCACGATACTAAAACCCGTAATCGTGAATTTACCGCAATGTTTTGTGTCAGTTCGGTCGAAACACTGACCCAATATTACGACCTTTTTGAAAAAGTGCAGGCTGAAAAGCAAATTGAAGATGAAGCACAAGGTCGGATATTTAAACCGTTAACCATTGCCACCATCTTTTCCTATGCGGCAAATGAGGCTGTACCGACTGATGACTTAACTGGCTTGATTCACGAAGAAGCCGCAGATATTCCAAGTCAGGTCAATTCATCCAGTCGGGATAAGCTAGATCGATACATTGCGAATTACAATCGACAGTTCAAAACCAACTACAATTCAGGTGATCAATTTTATGCGTACTACCGCGATATCGCACAGCGCGTAAAAAACAGACAGATTGATATTCTAATCGTGGTCAATATGTTCCTCACGGGCTTTGACTCTAAGCCGCTAAATACCTTGTATGTCGATAAAAACCTAAAATATCATGGCTTGATTCAAGCATTCTCTCGTACCAACCGTGTCTATAACGATAAAAAACCATTTGGCAATATCATCTGTTTCCGCAATCTGAAACGCGCCACAGATGAAGCACTGGCGCTATTTTCCAATAAAGATGCGCAAAAGGTGGTACTGGTTCCAAGCTTTGAGGAAATTAAGCAGGATTATGATGCTGCTGTTCAGAAGTTGCTCAAGATCACGCCTGATTATCAAAGCGTGGATGATCTCATGACAGAAGATCAGCAGTTGGAGTTTATTAAGGCCTTCCGTGAAGTGATGCGTTATAACGCTCAGCTGCAAACCTTTATCGAATACGATCAGAACCAGACCGCTTTAGATAAACAGCACTTTGCCAATTTTGCTTCCAAGTATGCTGACTTATGTCGTGATGTACGCAAGACTACGAAAAAAGAAAAAGTCTCTGTACTGGATGATGTCGATTTCCAATTGGATCTGCTACATAGTGACCGGATCAATGTGGGCTATATTATCAATTTGCTGCAAATGGCTCTGGATAGCGGGGATGAGGCCAAACGCAAGAAATACGAAGCACAGATACATGATCTAATTGGTAATGAAGTTACCTTGCATGACAAGCAGGAACTGATTCAGAAGTTCATTGAAGAAAACATGCCGAAGATGATCAATGGGCAGAGCGTCCAAACGGCTTTTTCTGAATTCTGGGATGCTGAAAAAGAACAGGCCTATCAGCATCTTTGTAAAGAAGAAAACCTGAAACCAGAAGCCATGAAGCAGGTTCTGGAGCATTATGAGTTCACCAAACGCCTACCACGTAAAGAAGAGTTGAAGGACTTACCAAACTATAAGGTTAAGCTGTTTGAGCGGGAGAACGTGTTTAGCAATTTGCTGGTCAAGACACGCCAGTTGATTGAAAAGTTTTATGTGGGATTTTAATTGAGGTAAGGCTTTGTTGCACAAACCTAGCTTAGAAGGGGCGCATACCATTGCGTAGCAGGATCAAACCAAATGGCAATATTTCCGCGACTCATGAGTGCTCGGTTATATGCGGGCCAATTGGTTGTGCGGTAGATTTTGTGTGTAGGCTTCTTCATTTGAAAATTATATCGCTGAAAAACCCTTTACAGATAGGTTTGTGCAACAAAGCCACTTAATTTAAAAAAGAGATAAGTTAAAAAGAGCCGTCTAACAAGGCTCTTTTTTGCAAGCAGTATTAAGTAATCCTTTGATCTGCCCAGTAGCATGGAACAATGATCAGGCTATTTTCATGCAACCTTGACCATAATCGGACACCTAAATCCCGCTGCATATTTTGGACTGTGAAATTGGAAATCAGCAGGGTAGATTTCATATTGTCATAACGACTATATAAGACCTTATGCACCATCTCCAGGCGTTTTTCATGCCGGTCATGCAGGCCATATTCATCAATCACTAATAAATCAAAGCTGGAGAAATGGTCGATGACTTCCTTTTCAGAGCGTGAAGCATCTGACCAAGTGTCCATCATTTTTTGAGCAATTTCTGCACTGGTATAGTAGCGTGCAGATTTTGTACTGTTATGCAGAATGTTGCGAATAATTGATGCACTCAGATGGGTTTTACCTGTACCTGGTGTACCAATCATCAACATGTTCGGGTTGTGGTCAGAAATAATCTGCTGTGCAAAGGCCTGACATAGTTTGATGGTATTGTCTTGTGCAGGGCATGCAACTACATAATTCTTGAAGCCACGATCCAGGTAGCGTTTATTGAGCCCTGAGTTTTTGATTTTCTGTTGTAGCAATCGCTGTTGCAATTCATCTTCATAGGCTGCATGTGAGTGATGGACGGTTTCTTTGGCACACAATTTACAGAGCCTGTGACCTGCAATTTCCATCAGGGGTATATGATGGACAGGGCAAAGTGTTTCCGTTGTTTCTGCGCGAAACTGGAGTGTTTTAAGCATGGTATTCATGATTATTCTCCTAAATCCATTTGGAACTTTCTAAAAAATCCTCATTTTTTTCTTCAAAGTTTGAAGATGAAGATGAAGATGAAGATGAAGATGAAGGGCATGATTCAAGCATGGCTTGAGTAATACTCGAGCTCTTCTCAGGAGCTGCTTGAGCATTTACTTTTCGTTGCTTGGTTGATGCTTGAGCATTACTTGCGGATTTATTCCAGCGTGCTTGAGCTGCATTTTTAGCTTTATCAGATTTCATTTGCTGATTTTGCAATGCCTGGCTTTTTAAACTGGTTAAAAAACTTGAATGAATCTGCTCAGACTCGACTTCAAACAATTCCAGAGCCATCAGCGTATTCAACAAAGTTTTAGCCTTGGTGTGCTGAGGTAATTTCGTGATGCTACATACAGTAGCTAGGTCATGAGGGATGGCACCATTTTTCCAGAAATCCATCATTAACAGCAGTGCCGCACCAATTTGTTCTGCCGTCATTCGTGCAAATTTTGCCTGTAGGTCGCCAATATAGAGTGGCATCCAAATTGAAATATCTTTATGCATGTGTTCACCTTTTTATAGATATAGAGGGGCTAAGGTCATCGATTTGATGACCTTTTATGTTTGTTTTATTAGTGAGCTAGGCTCATTAACCGGAGACGGGCCTGTTGAGCCAAGTCATCGTAATGAGCTTGCCCTTCATCCAGCATTCGCTGTAACCAGAGTCTCAACGCCTGGTGATCATCGAAGCATTTATTGATTTCCAGCAAAAAGGCCAGATTGTGCAGTTTGGGAATGTGTAACTCGTGAATGAGTTCACGCGCGACCATATCTGCTTCAGCGCTGACGACCACACCACCAAAGAAAGCTTTACTATTCATGTGCAAGCTCCTCTGTATTTAGTTTTTCCAGCATGGCTTCAAATGCACTGCCATCGCGACGGGTAACATTCGGAATGTAGCGGCTATAGACCCGGAACAACATTTCAGTGGTTGAATGCCCCAATTGGCGAGCGACCCATTCTGGATTTTCACCTGCCGCCAACCAGAGCGTAGCTGCAGTATGACGTGTTTGATAAGCACGACGAGGTTTTAGCCCTAAATAGCGTAGCAGGGGATGCCAGACACGCTTATTGACCAGGCGATAATCAAGCGGCCCACCATCGCGATTACAAAATACAAATTCTGATTTTCCAGAATTTAAGCTTTTTTGTTGCAGAAAGGCCTGATAAACCCGATCACTCATCTGGATCGTGCGGTCAGAACCATAAGTTTTGGTTCCACCAAGCACACCATTCACTAACGCCTCTCTGATATGGATTTCACGACGCTGTAAGTCGATATTTTTCCATTGCAGACCATCGATTTCACTGGTGCGCATACCTGTAAAAAAGCGAACAGTGTAATAAGGCTTAAAATCATCACGAACAGTGGTAAGAATTTTATGTACCTCTTCCAGAGAAAAGGGAGTGACTTCAATCTTACTTTCTTTCAGATTGTTAATATTTTTATAAGGCGACTCAAACTCGTATCGTTCAGCCGCATCATTGAGTATCATACGTAAAGGCGTCATGATTTGATTGATTCTCGATGCTTTCAGACTTGTCTGATCTTTTCCGTGTGTCACTTTGGCGAGAGAGGCACGGAAGTTCAGCAAGTCTGACTTCTTGATTTTCGAGAGAACCTGATTACCAAAAGCAGGAATCAAGTAATTTTTGATAATAATTGAAACCTTTTGCTGATATGAGGTTCTCCATTCAACTTGTTTCTGCTTAAACCACAATTCAGTAAACTCTTTAAAAAGAGGAACTTTGGTCTGTACAGCAATTTGCTGACTTCTTTTTTCCTTAAACTCCTCAACACGGTTACTTTTGGGAAAGTACTTTTCGTATTCAAAAGTTCCCAAAGTAATTTCAGCTTCAAGCTGCTCGAGACGTTTTTTCAAAATGCGTCGGTTATAAGCATTGTCTTCAAGATTGGTTGTTTCTCTGCAACGGATGCCCATGTAGCGAAAGTCTGCAATCAGTTTTCCACTTCGTTCACGGATGGTAGCCATCAGTTAAACCTCCTAAGCCTTATTGCAAGGCATCCATGCTTAAACCAGTGAATTTAAGCATTTCAGTTTCAATGCGTTCCCAAACAAAAAGAATTTTGCGACCACCGAAAGGACGGATGTAGTGAACACCTTCAATAAAGACACTGTCCTTCAGTTGGTTACGAATGGTACGAGCGTCGTACTGGATTTTTTCAGCCAGTTGCTGGGCTGTGAGATAGGTATATGACATAATTGTATTCCTAACGTAATTCATCGGATGTAAGGAATTTTTCATCCTTAGACCTAAAATAACCTCAAATTTAATTAAATGCAATTAAATTTTCATTGTATTAGAGGAAAAATTAATGGTTATTTGTAAACTACCAATATTGTTGGCCGAAAGAAAAATGCGTGTAGCTGACTTAATTCGTGGCACAGGTATTAATAAGACAACTTTGCATAAGCTTTATAATGGCGAATTGACTCGAATTGATTTAGAGACTATCGATCGTATTTGCGATTATTTAGATGTGCAGGTAGGAGATTTGTTTGTTTTTGAAAAAGACAATAAAGAACAATCTGTTAGTGAATAGTTTGGTCACAAATGGTCACATCAAAAAGTGAAATGGTCACAAATCCTTGATCGTTTGGTAAAAAAACACCTTGTTTGGAAGAGAACTGGGTGATTTTTGCCTTCAAAAAAGCTCTAAAATTGGTGATCGATTGAGGACATTTAAGGTCAATTGAGACCATTTTTATTGTCGTGGGCACGCCATGGTCACATCTTGGTCACAAAATACAAATTACATTAAGAATATTTTTTATTGAATCGAAGAACAAAGGAAGAAGAGTTTTTAAAAAATATAATAAAATCAACAAGAAAAAAGCCCCAATCTTTCGATTAGGGCTTTTTGAATTTGGAGCGGGAAACGAGACTCGAACTCGCGACCCCAACCTTGGCAAGGTTGTGCTCTACCAACTGAGCTATTCCCGCAGGGTCGATCAATTTTTTACTTTAAAAAATGAACAAAAAATAATTTGGAGCGGGAAACGAGACTCGAACTCGCGACCCCAACCTTGGCAAGGTTGTGCTCTACCAACTGAGCTATTCCCGCATGCGGTGTATAATACATTATGCAAAAACAGGGTCAATAACTTTGTGAAAAAACTTATGCTGATTGCATAAATAAAAGCCATTTTGACCAAGGTTTAGATGATTTCTGCTGTGAAATCAGCCCATAGCGGCGGTTCAGGCAGGAAAAAGCTGGTTTTCAGCCGGTCGCCACAATATCGCAAAAAGAACAGGGTATACTAAGATCAATCTCAGGCCTTTTTGGATGCATGATCATGAGCATAGAACAACAACTGATTGAACGCTTACACACCCTGAACCCGACACATTTAGACGTGGTGAATGAATCTTCTGGTCACGGCGGCTATTATCCGGGGAAGGAATCTCATTTTAAGGTGGTAATCGTCAGTGAACAGTTTGCCGGTTTACGTCTGGTGCAGCGTCATCAACAAGTCTATGCCGCGGTCGGTGATCTGTTAAGTCCAAGCAAGATTCATGCGCTGGCAATTCATGCCTTTGTTCAGGATGAATGGCAAGGACAGGATACCTCAAGCCCGGAATGTGCCCACGCCCCGAAACAATAACCCGGAACAAGAAATAGAGATCAGAACAGTTCATGGAAACCCAACTTTTACTTAAAATTATTCATATGACCAGCATCAGCGTATTGCTGGTCATTCTGCTGGCCCGTGGCCTGACCTTATTTAAAGGCGTGCAGGGCAACCAGCCCAATCCGGCCGGACGCACACTATGGGTGGTGCTACAACATTTATCGGTTACGCTGATAGTAGTAACCGGAATTGTGCTGCTGGCATTAAAGGATTTTCAGGTCGAAACCTGGTTTTATGCCAAAATCATTTTATTCCTGGTGATGCTGTCTTCGTTAATGAAAGCCTACCGTAAAACGGACAGTATTTTACTGGTGCAACGTCGCGCCGGCTGGAGCATAGCCCTGGTTGCACTGCTGGCGATTATTGCGCTGGTAATGATCAAGCCAAGTTTTGGTTAATTGTTCGACAATAATGTCTATCTCTCGGCTATACTTCGCTACACTTGAGCCAATTAGAATATAAAATCAGAGGGATAGACATGCGAACACGTGTGGTCTTTAACCAGAAAGGCGGCGTTGGAAAATCCAGTATTACGGTCAATCTGGCCGCTATCAGTGCCCATCAGGGCTTTAAAACCCTGGTCATTGATTTGGACCCGCAAGCCAACTCCAGCCAGTATTTACTCGGGGATGATGCCACCTATTCCACCCATAAGCCGGCACTAGAGCCAAATATCCAGAACTATTTTGAAGAAGTGCTGGGCAATACCCAAAGCAAAGGCTTAATTGGCAATGCCTTGGGCTCGATCTTAAAAAGCCGCGCCAAAGGTCTGGAAGCCTATGTGCATCAATCGCCCTTTCCAAATCTGGATGTAATTCCAGCCAGTCCGGACCTGGGCAGTCTGGCCCATGCCTTAGAAAGCAAACATAAAATCTATAAATTGCGGGATGCCTTGGCCTCACTGGCCGGGCGTTATGAGCGGGTCTTTATTGATACACCGCCGGCGTTTAATTTCTTTACCTTGTCGGCACTGATTGCGGCTGACCGGGTATTAATTCCGTTTGACTGCGATGTATTTTCCAAACGTGCCCTGCACAGCCTGATTGAAAATGTGCTGGAAACCCAGGAAGATCATAATGCCGAGCTGGAGATTGAAGGCATTGTGGTGAACCAGTTCCAGGCCCAGGCCAAGCTGCCACGAGAAGTGGTCGAGCAGCTGAAAGAGGAGCAGTTACCGGTATTTAACAGCATGCTGCCACCCTCAGTCATCATGAAAGAGTCGCATCATAAAAATCTGCCGCTTATTCATTTTGCTACAGATCATAAATTGACGCAGGCCTATCAATCGTTGTTCAATGAGATTGAACAGAAACAATCCTGAGATGGGCATGAAAACACTGTATATCAGCCTGCTGGCTGCCGGAACCTTGCTGCTGGGTGCCTGTGCCACGACGGTTAAACCGACCTATGTCTCGCCTACACATTATCAGGCGCTGAACTGTCAGCAGCTGCAAAGCGAATATAACCGGATTCAGTCCTATATTGATCAGGGCGTACAGGCGCCTAAACGGACCGGTGTTGGTGTGGGGGTGGGTCTTGGCGGAGGCTGGGGCAGTCGTGGCGGCTGGGGCATTGGCCCAAGTGTTTCGGTCAATATGGGACAATCATCGAATACCAAAAATACTGAACTGGCACGGGTGCTGGGCGAGCAGGAAGCCATTGTGCAGGCGGCGCGTTTTAAAGGCTGTCCAATTGTTGTACGCACCAAGCAGGCCAGTTAAGGCTTCGCATTTTTCACGCTGGGCTGGCAGTTTATGCGAGTCACGGCGTGAAAAATCTTAGCAAAATGTTTCAGAAAAAATTATTAAAAATCTTAAATTTAAATAAAAATAAAGGCTTTTTTATCTGTGCAAATATCCTCCCAGTCGTGAGAAAAGCTTGTCAGTTTTTATCAAATTAATATAAGGTGTGCGCCTAATTTCAGGTAATCTCAGGTGTCTATGATTGAAAGTTGGCTGTTTGTGCTGGCAATGATTGCGGTTCTGCTTATTCCGGGACCAACCAATGCTTTGCTTGCAAGTTCAGCACATCAACATGGAATTGCCAGAACCAGTTTATTTGTGCCTGCCGAGCTGCTTGGCTATTTATATGCCATCAGTTTGTGGGCGCTGCTGATTCATCTGACCGTCCCAATCTGGCCGTATTTAAGCCATATTCTGCATGGCTTGAGCGCACTATATGTGCTGTGGACGGCTTTTCATTTGTGGAAGCATGCGCATCTGGTCAAGCATAACCAGCTCAACCCGTCTATCCGCCCGCATCAGCTGTTTTTTGCCACCTTAAAAAATCCCAAGGCACTACTTTTTGCTGCCGGGATTTTACCGACTGAAACCTGGGATAATCCGACCAATTTCTTGATGGTTTATGCAGTGTTCTGTCTGGTGCTGTTGCCGACCGCAATGTTCTGGATGTCTTTTGGTCGCGCGATTTTGTCGGGAGAATCCAAGCAAATAAAAGCCGATCTCTTGTATAAAGGATCGGCCATGTTGCTGGTGCTGTGTGCTTTTCCGGTTATTCTGCGCTTTTTTGCTTAAGCGCGGACCTGCTTTTTCAGCTTCTGGCGGGCAAAACCAATCACCCCCGGCAAGACACTTAAAATAATGATGCCAAAAATCAGATAGGTAAAATTCTCTTTCACAATTGGCATGTTACCAAACAGATAACCTAGGGTAATAAATGAGCCAATCCAGCAGAAAGCGCCCACTACGTTATAGGTCAGAAAGTATTTATAGTTCATGCTCCCGGCACCGGCAACAAAAGGGGCAAAGGTGCGGGCAAAAGGCACAAAACGGGCAAAAATAATAGTTTTACCGCCATGCTTGGCAAAGAATTGCTGGGTGGCAATCAGGTGTTTTTTATTAATAAAGCGCGATTCAATTTCAAATACCCGCGGTCCAATATATTTACCAATATGATAGTTCAGGGTATCGCCGAGGACAGCGGCAATAAACAGTAAGCCGCCCAATAACCACGGGTCCATGGCACCGGTCGAGGCCGCCAGCGCACCGGCTGCAAATAACAGGCTGTCTCCCGGTAAAAAGGGCATCACCACCAGACCGGTTTCAACAAAAATAATCAGAAACAGGATGGCATAAATCCAGACCCCATAATTGGTAATGAACTCAAGTAAATGCGCATCAACATGCAGGATAAAATCAATCAGTTCCATGAGGGAAAAACAAGCAGAAATGTAGTCAAATCCTATCAGTCCGGTTGGTGAAAGTCAGTAGAAAAACGTAAATAAATTTCCGCTGTCATCATTCTAAATTTGCAACGATACATCTTTGAAATGGTGATTTTTTGATCTTCGGCCAGTCCCTAAGATAGCAGCATCTTTTTACTGATCTGCTCTAGGTTCTCTCATGTTTAATCCAAATACTGTGGTTGCCAAAATCTTTCAAATCCCTGCCTTAAACAACCTGTCGCTGGTACTGGCGCGTGTCTTGCTGGCTTATATTTTTATTGTGTCGGGCTGGGGCAAAATTGCCGGCTATAGCGCAACGGTGGGCTATATGGAAGCGATGGGGGTGCCGGGTGGCCTGTTACCGCTGGTGATTCTGCTGGAGCTGGGTGGTGGTCTGGCAATTTTACTGGGTCTGCAAACCCGTCTGGTGGCATTGGCACTGGCAGTATTCAGTTTGCTGACTGCATTTATGTTCCATGGTGCACCGGAAGATGCGGTTAACCTGATGAAGAACCTGGCGATTTCAGGTGGTTTCCTGCTATTGGTGCTGCAAGGTGCAGGTAAACTGAGTCTGGATCATCTGATTGAAAAATAAGACGCAATGCAGGGAAATAATTTTCCCGTCATTCAGTACAGGCAGCTCCGGCTGCCTTATTTTTTGCCTAAATAGATAATAAAGAAGAGGGTCGGGAACATCTGCCGGTAGCGGCCTGATTCGGGGATCCGCACAGACTGATCTGAATCTTGTGTTTAATGCGCAGAAAAAATGCTAGAATACGGCGCTTATATTCGTTTGCCTCTCATAGTTGTTTGTCATGACTACCAATACTCAAATTACTGAAGATCGTATCCTGATTCTGGATTTCGGTTCTCAATATAGTCAGCTCATCGCACGTCGTGTTCGTGAAGCTGGCGTATATTCTGAAATGTATGCCTATGACATGTCTGAAGAAGACATTCGTGCATTTAATCCAAACGGTATCATCTTGTCGGGTGGACCTGAAAGCGTTCACCAGGAAGGCAGCCCGCGTGCACCACAAGTGGTGTTTGAACTGGGTGTGCCGGTATTGGGCATTTGTTATGGCCTGCAAACCATGTGCGAACAGCTTGGCGGTAAAGTTGAGCCAGGTACTGTCCATGAGTTTGGCTATGCAGAAGTAGACATCGTGGTGCGTGACCAGCTGATTGGTAACCTGCAAGACCGTGAAAACCAGCTGCATGTCTGGATGAGCCACGGCGATAAAGTTGCCCGTATTCCGGAAGGTTTCCAGGTGACAGCGCAAACCCCAAGCTGCCCAATTGCCATGGTATCTGACGAAACACGTCGTTTCTACGGCATCCAGTTCCACCCGGAAGTGACGCATACCTCTAAAGGTGCAGAATTACTGTCGAACTTCGTACACCAGATTTGTGGCTGTCGTGGTCTGTGGACACCAGAGCACATTATCGACCTGCGTGTAGAACAGCTACGTGAACAGATTGGCGATGAAAAAGTACTGCTGGGTCTGTCAGGCGGTGTGGATTCTTCTGTGGTTGCTGCCTTATTGCATAAAGCAATTGGCGATCAGTTGACCTGTGTATTCGTAGACAACGGTTTGCTGCGTTTAAACGAAGGCGACCAGGTTATGCAAATGTTTGCTGACAACATGGGGATCCGCGTGATTCGCGCCGATGCGGAAGACCGTTTCCTGTCTGCACTGGCAGGGGTCACTGATCCTGAAGCGAAACGTAAGATTATTGGCCGTGAATTTATTGAAGTTTTTGCCGAAGAAGCACGTAAATTAGATGGCGTGAAATTCCTGGCACAAGGTACGATTTATCCAGACGTGATTGAATCTGCCGCCAGCAAACAGGGCAAGGCACATGTGATTAAATCACACCACAACGTGGGTGGTTTACCGGATGATTTGGCTTTTGAGCTGGTTGAACCGTTACGTGACCTGTTTAAAGATGAAGTACGTAAACTGGGCACCACTTTAGGTCTGCCACACAGCATGATTTACCGTCATCCATTCCCGGGTCCAGGTTTGGGCGTGCGTATTTTGGGTGAAGTGAAAAAAGAATATGCTGACATTTTACGTCTGGCTGATGACATCTTTATGCAGGAACTGCGTGCTAGCGGCTGGTATGACAAAACGGCACAAGCCTTTGCTGTGTTCCAACCAGTGAAATCTGTTGGTGTGGTGGGTGATGGCCGTCGTTATGCCTGGGTTGTTGCCCTGCGTGCCGTTGAAACAGTTGACTTTATGACAGCACGTTTCGCGCACTTGCCATATGATCTGGTAGATCGTATTTCAACCCGTATCATGAACGAGATTAAAGACGTTTCACGTGTGGTGTATGACGTATCGTCTAAACCACCTGCAACAATTGAATGGGAGTAATTCAGGGCTTTCGGACAGCACTGCTGTCCGCCTGAATTACGCCATGAGCCCATTTTAAAGCACTGCTTTTAAAATGGGCGCAAGGTGCCCAGCCGTTTAAAGCCCAAAATTATTTAAAAAAGAGCGCTTAAGCGCTCTTTTTTTATTTATACTGAATAAAAATAAAATCTTAAGTTTAAAAATATGTCTTTACCTACATACGATCAGTTAATGCTTCCTTTAATGAGATTATTGTCGGAATTAGATCAGCCCATTAAAATTTCAGATGCTGCTGATGTTTTAGCTGAACGTTCAAATCTGTCTGAAGAAGATTTAAATCAAACACTGCCAAGTGGAAAAAATATATTTAAAGATAGAGTTTCATGGGCAAAGACATATTTAGTCAAAGCAGGCTTAATTCAGCAGCCTAAAAGGGCCTATTGTGAGATCAGTGATTTAGGAAGAACAATTGATTTAAAAAATTTAAATGCTATAACCAATGAATTTTTAGCTCAATTTGACGGGTTTAAAAGTTTTAAATTTGGCAAGAAAAATGAAGATGAATCGGAAGTTAAAACTTTAACAGATGCAGAAAGTTTAAATGTTTATCCGGAAACACAAACACCTGAAGAAACGATTCAGACTACGACAGAATTATTAAAGTCTAATTTGAAAAATGATTTACTTCAGATCATAAAAGATAAATCTCCTTTATTTTTTGAACGACTTGTTGTCGATCTTCTTGTCGCTATGGGGTATGGCGGTTCACATCAAGATGCAGCGCAAGCAATTGGAAAAACGAATGATGGTGGAATTGATGGTGTAATCAGCGAAGATCGCTTAGGTCTGGATAAAATTTATATTCAAGCAAAACGCTGGGAAAATACCGTGGGGCGTCCTGATATTCAGCAGTTTAAAGGCGCTTTGGCAGATCAGGTCGCCAAGAAGGGTGTTTTCATTACAACTTCAAGTTTTAGTAAAGAGGCAATTGAGTCTGCGAAGAAATCAGGTATTGTTTTAATTGATGGCAATAAGCTGACCTCCTTGATGATTGAATTTGGTTTAGGGGTACAGATAGAACGGAGTTTCCATATCTATAAAATCGACCAAGACCGTTTTGATGAAGATAATTTCTAATTCATTTTGCAGAGCGCCTCGGCGCTCTTTTTGTATTTAAACCACCCAGGAAATATTGGACGGGCAGGCCGGTTTTTTCGGTTCGCTCATGCCAATATCATAATGCAGCACACAATTACGGCCATGCTGTTTGGCCGCGTATAAGGCAATATCAGCTTCTTTAATTAATGTGGTTAAATCGGGCTGTTCGGCTTTAAGCTCAGACACGCCAATCGAAACAGTAAAATTCAGGCTGATATTCTGACCAATATAAATCCGGTGCTGGGCAATTTTGGTTCTTAAACGCTCGGCAATCAGCAGTGCATCCTGCAGACTGGTTTCAGTGAGTAAAGCGGTAAATTCCTCGCCACCAAAACGCGCCAGAATATCCTTGCGCCGCATTTCCTTACGGGCAATATCAGCAATGGTCTGCAGCACCTGATCGCCGACATCATGACCATGGGTGTCATTAATCTGCTTGAAATAATCGACATCAAACATCAGCAGGCAGGTCGAAGCATGCTGCGGCCATTCATGTACCTTATGCTCGGCAATATGCACAAACTGGCGGCGGTTGCTGAGCTGGGTCAGCTCGTCGGTATGCGCCAACTCTTGCAGAATATGGAAATTCCAGTCATTTAGCATGGTTCTGAGAAAATTGCGCCGTGCATTCAGGGTATTGGTCCAGCTGATATATAAACTGAACAGCCAGATTGGCAGATAGACCAGCGCAAAAATAATGGTTTCAATGGCGCTGGTTAAGTTAGATACGCCTAAAAACACCACAGTACTGATTAAAAACGAGGTATATAGCGCCGGCTTAAAGCGTACCTGAATACATAAATTGGCCAGCACCACAAAAATGACCGAGGCATAGATATAGATATCGATATAGGGGCTGTTCGACAAGGACATCAGATAAAACCACAGGCCGGCACAAACCAGCGTGCCGACCGGTAAAATCTGGTCATGGATCCGGATATCTTTCACATATTTGAACAGGAAATAATTAATGCTGATGGCCAGTACAATCACGATGACTCTGGCGATACCGGAGAGCAGACTGACATCGGGCAGTACAAAATAATCGGCGAAAAAGTACAGTAAAAATGCCAGCTGGCCAATGTGATTGACCTGTTGTAAATACAGCTTCTGGTGAATGGTCTGGAATTTATAAAAATAGTCTTCAAACTGGGGCGGAATACGGGCAGCCGGATCTTGCAGGGCCTGTTCCAGGGCCTGACGACTTTCCAGGTCGCACTCTGACGCTTGTAAAATATGTCGATCCGAATCATCGGGTGCAAGATCTGTTGAATTCGTCGACATTCTAATCCGATTTCCTATCTTCATAGAATTGCCCCAAGTCTTTAATAAAATCAAAGTAATAGTATAGCTTTCGCGATTAAAAAAAGACCTCCCTAAATATGGGTAATTTGCTGAAAAAAAGCCTGAAAACGGCAGGAAAAGAGGGGAAATTGTGCGCTGGTGCTCACATGAATCCTTACAACAAAAAGCGATTTTTTGATTGTTCTGCCAGGAGAATGCTGCATATTAACTGAACTATAGCAAACTCATGCAGCATCCGCGTATAAGATAAACAACAAGATGAGCGACATGGAACATCGCCAGAGTTAGGATACAACTATGACCAATGCCAACTATACCGAACTGTCCCATTCAGACGATTGTGAAAAATATATCCAGCAGTTTATTCAGGAAGTGCCGCTGCGCCGTGCAGAAATCGGGCAGGGCACCGTCATTAAACGCGCCTTGCCCAGCCGTCATAAACGCATGATTGGCGCCTGGTGCTTTTTAGACCATGCCGGTCCGGTCAGCTTTCCGCAGGGTGACGGGCTAGATGTCGGACCACATCCGCATATTGGCCTGCAAACCTTTACCTGGATGATTGAAGGCACCCTCATGCATACCGATAGTGTCGGTTCCAAACAATTGATCCGGCCGAAACAGGTTAACCTGATGACGGCCGGGCAGGGGATTTCGCATACCGAAGTCGCGCCAGAGCAGGAAACCCACATGCATGCGGCCCAGCTTTGGATTGCCTTGCCGGATGCCAAGCGCAATATGCCGCCGCGTTTTGACCATTATCCTGAATTACCGGTGGTGTCACGAGATGGGGTTGAATTTACCGTACTGGTCGGAGAGTTTCTGGAAACCCGTTCGCCGGTTGAGGTGCATAGCCCGTTACTGGCAGTGGACTTAACTGCGGCAGAAACGGTACGCACCCGGCTTCAGCTGAATCCGGCCTTTGAATATGGCTTTATGGCGCTAGAAGGCACGGCGCATATTAACCAGCATGAACTGAACGAAGACAATATGGTGGTGCTGGAGCCGGGTCTGCAGGACATTGAGATTGAACTGCACCAGGGTGCACGCGTACTGTTACTGGGCGGTGAGCCATTTGAATCCGCGATTTTACTATGGTGGAACTTTGTCGGACGTACCCAGGACGAGCTGAGCAAGGCACGTGACCAGTGGGTCAATCAGGACCCGCGTTTTGGCAGCATTCCAGATTATAATGGGCCACGGCTGGAAGCACCGGCCCTGCCAGATAAAATGCGTGCTTCACGTTAAGCAGGCATGATGAATTGAACTTCAGGCCCAAGCGTCGCGATCGATGGGTGGGCCTGATGATGCTGAGTTGCCGCAACCGGTCAAGGTGGCCGGTGGTTCTTTATTTCAAGAAAAACAATCAGAGTGTCATTATGATTACTGTGCATCATCTGGAACAGTCGCGTTCCTTTCGTATTTTGTGGGCCTTAGAAGAACTGGGCCAGCCTTATCAGATTGAATTTTATCGCCGTTTACCGAGTTTTGCCGCACCACCCGAGTTAAAACGGGTGCATCCGCTGGGTAAGGCACCAATTTTGACAGATGGTGGGCAGCCGATTGCCGAATCTGCGGTGATTTTAGAGTATTTACAGGAACAGTATGATCCGGCGCAGCAGTTCAAGCCAACACGTCCGGCCGATCAGCAGCAGTACCGTTACTGGATGCACTATGCCGAAGGTTCACTGATGCCATTGCTGGTGATGCAGCTGGTGGCCAGCAAAGTGCCGCAGCGCGCACCCTGGCTGATTCGTCCGGTAGCTACAAAAGTCAGTGAAGGTATCCGGCAGGGTTTTATTCAGCCACGACTCAAAGATCATATCCAGTTTCTGGAAGATTATCTGGCCACACATGACTATTTTGCCGGCACATTTTCCTTTGCCGATATTCAGATGGCCTTTCCGCTACAGGCCTTGCAAAGCCGTACTAGTGGCAAATATCCGCAGATTGAGCGTTATCTACAGCGACTGGCACAGCGCGAGGGCTATCAGCGGGCGTTCGCTCGTGAACAGAAGCTAGAGGCACAGTTGGCCTAAACAAAATTTGAAGCTATAAAAAAAGATGCTTGCGCATCTTTTTTATTATTGGCGTTTCACCACAATCGAATCAATCCCGCTATGTTGCAGGGTTTGCTGGGCAATTAGCGCCGCCTCTGCAGAGGTATACGGCCCCGAAATTACTCGATACCAGGTTTCACCACTTTCTACGGTTTTGACCACATCGGCGGACAGACCATTCAGAATAATTTCAGCTCGACGTGCATCGGCGGCATCCGGATCGGTATAGCTGCGGACCTGCAGAATATAGCTGGCAGGCGCGGCCACGGGCGGTTCAGTTGGCGTGATGCCCGCCGTCGCTTCACTGGCGGCTGCGGGCGCTGCCGGCTCAACAATTGGCGCTTCGACAATCACCACTGCCGTCTGTTCCTGGGTTTCAGGTACGGCCTGCTCCGGAATTGGTGTTACCTGTTGCTGGGGCAGCAGGTCATAGAAGCGGTAATCCTTGTTGGTGTCTTCCTGATAATGTTCAGAAGTGATCTGGCCTTTTGGTGGCACAGGTTCCCACGGCTTCCACAGCATTAAGGCCACTGCGAAACATAACACGACCAGAATCACCACCAGTGTGCCTAACCAGGTCGGAATGAGTGGTTTTTTGGGCTTATTTGGTCGTTCTGATACACCGCGCTGCGTTTTTCCAAACACGAGGGAACCTCTTTATTCTGATTATTGGCTGATTGGCTGGACAGGCACGTGATGGTACGCCTGCCCAGCAGAAGAATGTCTTGGTTTACATGCTTTCAGGTGCAGAAACACCTAATAATTCTAAACCATTGCGCAATGTTTGTTGTACGTTTACTGAAAGCAATAAGCGGGCTTGAGTAAGCGCAGCATCATCATTGAGCACTTTGTGTTCATTATACCAGCCGTGAAATAAAGCTGCTAATTCTTTCAAGTAGTTACCAACCTGATGGGGTTCGCAGGCATTGGCAGCACGGGTCACGATTTCAGGATAAGCCGCCAGCTTGGCCAGAATTTCAGTTTCAGCCTCCAGTTCCAGCTTGACCGCAAACTGACGCGCGTCAAGCGCATTAAAATTCACGCCTGTGCTGGCCGCTTTTTCCAGCATACGGCAGATACGCGCATGTGCATACTGGATGTAATACACCGCATTGTCTTTGCTTTGTGAGACTGCTAAATCCAGGTCAAAGTCGATGTGCTGTTCAGATTTACGCATGACGTAGTAGAAACGTGCTGCATCGTTGCCGACTTCTTTACGCAGGTCACGCAAGGTCACGAACTGGCCAGAACGGGAAGACATCTGAACCATCTCGCCGCCGCGCCATAAGCTGACAAACTGCACCAGTAAAACAGTTAGTTTTTTCGAGTCATAACCCATCGCATCAATTGCAGCTTTTACACGGGAGATATAACCGTGGTGGTCAGAACCCCAGATATCAATCAGGTCGGTATAGCCACGTTGTAATTTGTTCAGGTGATACGCAATGTCTGAAGCGAAATAAGTGGTTTGACCATTACGACGTTTGACCACGCGGTCTTTTTCATCGCCAAACTCAGTCGATTTAAACCAGATGTTGCCATCTTGCTCATACAGATAACCACGCTGATCCAGTGTTTGCAGCGCTTCATCAATTTTTTCAGTTAAAGAGGCTTCGCTAAACCACTGGTTAAAGGTTACGCCAAATTCACCGAGGTCATCTTTAATGTCATCCAGAATGGCTTTTAAAGCCGCCTGATGGAATACGCGATAGCCTTCGCCAATTAAAGTTTGTGAATTGAAAATCAGACCATCAATGTGTTTTTCTTTGTCGCCAGACAGGACCACCTTGTTGCCTTCTGCATCCGGTTCAGCTGCATACTGCACATCTTCCGGTACATCTTTATAGACATCGGCCACTGGACGTACATAAGCATCACCATCCTGGTCGATAATACTTTGCGCGATTTCTTTGACGTAATCACCCTGATAGGCATTTTTCGGGAACACCAGTTCCTGACCGGTCAGTTCCAGATAACGTAAGTAAGTTGATGTTGCCAGAATATCCATTTGACGGCCGGCATCGTTCACATAGTATTCACGATCTACGGTTGCGCCAGTGGCTTCGAGCAGATTGGCAACGGTCATGCCATAAGCGGCACCGCGACCATGACCCACGTGCAGGCTGGACGTCGGGTTGGCAGAAACGAATTCAACCTGAATGCGTTTGCCCGCGTTGACCTTGGTGCGACCAAACTGGTCTTGCTGTGCCTGGATTTGATCAAGAATGGCAAAACGCTGGTCGGCATTTAAGAAGAAGTTGATAAAACCCGGACCGGCAATTTCTGCTTTGCTGATATCTGCCACTTCTGGCAATGCAGCCAGAATTTTTTCGGCCAGAACACGCGGCTTCATGCCCGCAGCTTTAGAGGCAATCATGGCGATATTTGAGGCAAAGTCACCGTGGCTTCGGTCTTTGGTTCGCGTCAAATTACTGGTGTTGTTCCAGTCTGCTGGGAGGACACCTTCTGCTTGAAGGGATTGCACTGCATGTTCAAGAGCTGCTTGGATTGCCGTATTCATAATCAGTCGAAAAATAAATGTCGCAGAAAAACAGCAAATATAGCAAATTTCACTGTCTTTAGGTGAACGCATTTGTAGTGAATGAAGATTGTCCGACATTCTGCGCCATCTGTAGCCTGAAAATGCTACCATGGCCATGAAATGACCTGATCAATGACGGATTTGTCCCGCTGTAGGAGCACGCATGCACGCCAAACGTCCTGTAATCATCGCCAATATTCCTAAACTGCCAGCAAAATGGGCGGGCATTATTATGCCGCTGCTGCTGTCTGGCCTGATGAGCGGTATTATTTCAATGGTCAATATGCTGCGTGCGCTGGGCTGGGTCGAGGGGCTGATCACACTGTGGTTCCAGAACTGGATGATTTCCTGGGCCATTGCCTTTCCAGTGGTGCTGGTGGTGTTGCCGCTGGTGCGCCGGTTTACCGCGATGCTGGTGGATATGCCGGGCGCACCCAAATAATATTTAGCTCGATGCACCAGACTCCTGACAGGACACCGGTTTACTCAGCAGATCGGCATTGCCATTCTGGAAGGTATAAAGCCGGGAGGCATTAAAAATCTTGATCACCTTGGCCTGCGCAATGGCTGCCTGGAAGCGTTTCAATGGCTCATCGGTATGTACATTAAAAGGATTGCCATAATTCTGATTGTCGAGCAGGAACTGGATCTGTCCGGCATTCGGATCATAGGCCTTTAACAATGTCTTGCCCTCGGCGTTGCTGAGCGAGAAGGTCGGTCGCTGGCTGCTGATCTTGCAGTGTAGGGCCAGAGTCAGAATCACTCCATCCTGAGCCTTGTTTTTCAGCTGATAGCGTCCCAGCTGTTCATTTTCAATATAGACCCATTGTTGAGTGGGCATGCTGGCAGTAAATTTTTCCAGTTGCTCCAGGGTTTTTTTACTGATATCCACCACGCCATCTTTGTCGATTTTCGGCGCTTTGTCTTTACTGGAGAATAAACCGGTCACCTGATCGCTGACTTTTTCAGTGGTATTGGAAAGGGTCTGGCAGCCGCCTAACCCCAGCACAGCGGCCAAACCGCCCAGTGTAATCCATGGCTTGATATACATGATTTTTAAATATGTCGTTGTGTTTTGCCCCAGAGCATACCCAAATTGAGGCCAATTGAAAAATCTGCACTGGCTGCATGTAACAGAAAAACAGCGAAAAACTACATCCTGATGGGTCGAGGATTTGTAAGCTAAACAGGCAGGGGATTGATTTGGGCATAAAAAACCGCATTTTGAGCTTCGGGAAAGCGTTATTTCGTGACTGGATGCCGGATTGGACAAATTTATTCAGTACCTAAATTATCCACAAATCATTATCAATTTTCTAAATACCCCATTGTCCTCAAAACGGGCTAAGCTAGCTTATCTCCCAGAGGAACTTTTGCTTTGAGCCTCCTTCTGGATCATCGAATAATGAGATCGGAAATGACATCAGCGAATTCAGCCACCAAAAAACCGCTTTACATCCCTTATGCCGGAAACACGCTTCTGGAGCTGCCTTTGCTTAATAAAGGCGGTGCATTTACAGAAGAGGAACGCCGCCATTTTAATCTCCACGGTTTACTTCCACATGCCATCGAGAGCATTGAAGAACAGAGTCAGCGCTCCTATCAGCAGTATGTGTCGTTTAACGATGCCATCAACAAGCATATTTATTTAAGAAATATTCAGGACACCAACGAAACCCTGTTCTATCACTTAATTGAGCATCATTTAAGTGAAATGATGCCGATTATTTATACCCCGACGGTCGGCGAAGCCTGCCAGCGTTTTTCTGATATTTACCGCCGTCATCGTGGCATCTTCCTGGCCTATCCGGACCGCGGCCATATTGATGACATTCTGCAAAATGTGAACAAGAAAAACGTGAAGGTGATTGTAATCACTGATGGCGAGCGCATCTTAGGTCTTGGTGATCAGGGGATTGGCGGGATGGGGATTCCGATTGGCAAATTATCCTTATATACCGCATGTGGTGGGATCAGCCCGGCTTATACCTTGCCAATTACTTTAGATGTAGGTACTAACAACCCGCAACTGCTGAATGATCCAATTTATATGGGCTGGAATCAGCCGCGGATTACCGGCGATGAATACTATGTCTTTGTTGATGAAGTGATTGCCGCGATCCAGCGCCGCTGGCCAAAAGCGCTGATCCAGTTTGAGGATTTCGCTCAGAACAATGCGATGCCATTGTTAAACAAATATCGTGACCAGATTTGCTGTTTTAATGATGATATTCAGGGCACCGCAGCCGTTTCGGTGGGCAGTTTAATTGCTGCCTCACGTGCCGCTGGTAAACAGCTGAAAGATCAGGTGGTGGCTTTCCTCGGTGCCGGTTCCGCTGGTAGCGGCATAGCCGAGCAGATTATTGCGCAGATGATGTATGAAGGTTTAAGCGATGCCGAAGCGCGTGCGCGGGTATTTATGGTTGACCGTTTTGGCCTGATCACCGAAAACCAGCCGAATCTGCTGGACTTCCAGCGCAAACTGGCACAGCCGCCTGAACGGGTTGCAGCCTGGGGCAATGCCGATGACATGATTTCACTACTCGATGTAGTCAAACATGCCAAACCAACGGTATTGATTGGTGTATCGGGTCAGCCGGGGCTGTTTACCGAAGAAATTATTCGCACACTAACGGAAAATTGTGAGCGACCAATTGTAATGCCACTGTCGAATCCAACCTCACGGGTTGAGGCGGTGCCGGCTGATATCCTGCAATGGTCTGAAGGTAAGGCGCTGATTGCAACTGGTAGTCCATTTGCACCGGTGAATTATCATGGCAAGATTTATCATATCTCACAGTGTAATAACTCCTATATTTTCCCGGGTATTGGTTTGGGTGTAGTCGCCTCCGGCGCGACCCGAGTCACAGACAGTATGCTGATGGCGTCGAGTAATGCACTGGCAGACTGTTCGCCGATGCTGCTCGATCCAGCGGCCGATCTGCTGCCGGATTTAAATGAAATCCAGAAGGTTTCGAAAATTATTGCCTTTAAAGTGGCTAAAGCGGCGATGCTGGCCGGTGTAGCACCGGTAATCAGTGACGAGTTACTGGCAGAGGCCATTGAGACGAATTTCTGGAAACCGGAATACCGCAGTTATCGCCGGATTACCTTCTAAAATATAGACAAACACAACAAGGAGCTTCGGCTCCTTTTTTTTAGGGCAGCTGTTGATCGCAACTGGTCGGAAACAGGCGGTTTGTAGCCCCGAAATGAAAGCGGGAGACTGGATTAAAAAATAAGCATTGTTTAGAATCGGGGCAAATTAAAACAATAGCTTTTATAACAATGATAACCCGTGTTCATATCCATACTGCCTTGGAGCAGGCCGGCCTCAGCCCACAAAAACGTGCCCTCCATATTCAATTTTCTCAGCCTGCCTTAAATACCGATGTTTTTTTACAGCGCATCGATGGTGAACACCAGCTCAATGACGGTTTACATGCCGAACTGATCTGTCTTTCGACCAACGCGCAGATTCCGTTAAAACAGTTTATCGGCGCGCAGGTTGCCGTCGATCAGGTCACTGACCAGGGCCAGCTGTTTCGCAGCAGCGGTATTATCACCGCAGCCGCGCAAGGCCAAAGTGATGGTTCACTCACCCTCTATAAACTTACGCTAGAAGATCCAACCGCACTCTGGCATAAACGCCGTAATAGCCGCGTGTTTATGAATAAAAGCGTGCGTGAAGTCAGTGAAATTTTATTTAAAGAATGGCAAAACAAAAGCCCACTCTTTGCCGCCAGCCTGACCCTGGACTTAACCGGACTGACCCAGGAACTGGATGTGCGTCCTTTTATCATGCAGTCCAATGAAACCGACTATGACTTCCTGACCCGGCTCTGGCGCAGTGAAGGCATTAACTGGCTGATTGATGAAGCCCAGTTACAGGTCGTACATTCCAGCAGCCCGATTCAGGCCCAGAAACTGCGCCTGATTGATGATAACAGCCAGTACAGTGCTTTAAACCGCCGCAGCATTCGTTTTCATCGCTCCAGTGCCACCGAACAATTAGATAGCATCACCCAGTTGATTGCCCAGCGCAGCCTGCAACCCACTGCCGTACATCTGCAACGCTGGCAGTCAGATAGCCTGAGCCAGGAAGAAGGTGCCGGTTCAGTGCAAAGCAAACACCAGCACAGCCACAATCAGGACAATGCCAGCTTAAGTCTGGAACAAGCCTGGCAGATCAGCCCGGCCTGGATGCAGGATTTAAATGGCGAAGACCAGGCCACCGCATCCTCTAATAACCAGCTGGACAAACTGAACCAGAACCTCAGTCACTACCACGACCTGCAATCCAAATACTTCAGCGCCCATTCCACCGTCCGTGATGCCCAGGTCGGCTACTGGTTTGAACTGAATGAACATCCCGAAATTGACCAGCACAGCGCAGCCGACAAAGAATTTCTAATTACCGGCAAACAGTTCTATAACCAGAACAACTTACCCAAAGACCTCAATCAGCAGATTAACCAACTACTCAGCCAGAGCCACTGGCATAGCCATATTAATGTTAAACACGAACAACACCCGGATGAACGTCAAGGCAATACCTTAACCTTACAACGCCGCAATATCCGCACCGTACCGGAATATCATCCACTACGGCACCGACCGGCGGCTCATCCACAGCGCGCCCGGGTAGTCGGTCCTGCTGGCGAAAGCATCCATGTCGATGAATGGGGCCGAATCAAAGTCCGTTTCCTGTTTACCCGCAGTGATGACCATCAGCATGATGGCGGGGCCGGCAGTAATGACAATGACACCGATTCCGCCTGGGTGGATGTACTGACCCCCTGGGCCGGAGAAGGCTATGGGGCCCGCTTCCTGCCACGGATTAATGAAATTGTGGTGATCGACTTCTTCGACGGTAACATCGACCGGCCATTTGTGGTGGGGCGTTTACATGAAGCAGAACGCTCGCCAACCCGCTTTGATACCCTAGGCCAGCTACCCGACACCAAAAAACTCAGCGGGATCCGCTCACAGGAAATTGAAGGCAGTGGTTTTAATCAGCTGCGTTTTGATGATACTCCGAAGCAGATTTCTGCCCAGCTGCAAAGTAGTCATGGTTCTACCCAACTGAACCTGGGGAACTTGAGCCATCCCAAAGCCAGTGCCGAAAGTGATGGCCGTGGTGAAGGTTTTGAACTGAGAACCGATCAGTGGGGTGCAGTCCGTGCTGGAGAAGGCTTACTGATTTCCACCCATCCACAGGCACAAGCCGAAGGCAATCATCTCGATGCCAGTGAAGCCAAGAGTCAGCTAGAAAGCAGCCTGAACAATGCTCAAGCCTTAAGTGAAGTGGCCAAAAACCAGCAGACCGATCCTTTAGAAGTTCTCGATAACTTAAAGAACTTTTTAGAGCAGATCGAACAGCAGGATGAAAGCAAAGCCGCTGCTTTTAAACAGGCACTGATGATTCTCAGTGCACCAAACTCTATTGCTTTAAGTAGCCAGCAAGATGTACACCTTTCTGCCGATGGTCAGATCAGCCACAGTGCCGGAGAGAGTATTAACCTGAGTACGCAGCAGTCTTTGATAGCACATGCCAGCCAGAAACTGAGTTTATTTGCAGCACAAGATGGTGCACGACTGTATGTAGGTAAAGGCAAGGTTGAGATTCAGGCACAGGGTGATGGTGCAGATCTTATTGCCAGAAAGGGGGTGCAAATTATTTCGACGGAAGACAGGATTGAAGTCAAGGCGAGTAAAAAAATTATATTGGTGGCTGGAGGAAGTCAGATTGAGATTAGTGGTTCAGGTGTGTTACCGACCACGGGTGGCAAGTTCGAGGTGAAAGCAGGGCAGCATCTGTTTTTACAGCCACAAAATGTGGTTGAACCGAAGATGAGCTTACCTCAGATGGCAACATTGTTCAGTAATCAGATTAATTATCAATGGAATAGCTCATCTGCAGGAGAAAAAGAAATTTTTGTGATTGATCAAACTGATGGAAAACTTCTGAAAACCAATAAATCCATATTAAATGAACAAAATCAATTGAGTACTTTTAGGTTCTATACGTCGCAGTCAACTGACTTTATTGCACTGGGCTTTAACTCTTTGCGTACACATTTGAGTGGAGCAGTGAGTGATGAACAGATTGATTATTTGCTCGAAGAAATAGAAGAAGATCAGGAGGATGAGGTGTCTACACACGAGGATATTGAATCATGAGTAAACTGGTGACCATTACCTCTAAGTTTTATGATAAATCTGGACGATATGTCAGAAATCTGAAGGTGAAATCACGTTATCAAAATTCATCGAGAGAGAATCTGAAGAAAACAGATACAGATGGCTTATTTGTCTTTCAAGCTTCTCCTAATCGGATGGTAGAAATTTTAGCAAAACCACCGAAGGCATCTGATTATACTGTGGTGAAGGTCATTAATTCTTCGACACTCTCCTCTTCAGAGCATCCTATAAAAATTCAGTTACCTAACACCATTGAAGAATATCGACAAATGAATAGTACGATTTCTCAGAATGGTTTGGTGGTAACACCTTTTCAAGTGGTTGATGTTCATGGAAAGATTATGGCTAATTTTCCGATACAAACACGACCAAAGGGAAAGAAAAGTTTTGAACGTATTACAGATGATCAAGGAAGAGTTGAAGTCCTCTCTTCGGCTAATCGTGATATTGAATTTTTAGCCTTAACATCGAATGATGAGTTTGTTTTAAAAAGATCGCTTAATTCAGGTAATGGCACGGAAAAACCTATTCTGATTCAATTAGATGAACCCTATGAAAAGTTTAAAAGTACTTCTACACTAACGCTTGTAGATCGTGAAGGTAGTAATTACGTTATTGAAAAAACAAATATTGAGATGTTAATTGTAGCTACCGGGAAGAAAAAGGTTTATTCGATTTCCAATGGAAAACTGCCGTTAATAAGTATGGTTGGGCAGAGATTACAATTTACTGTACTCAAACCAGATGGAAAACCTTTAGATCCAGTAAGTTATGTGGCCAAAAGAGTTAAAGAGGAAGCTGTTAAATTACATCTAGATGTTGATATTATTGAAGGAACCACAGAGGAGAATAAACCTAATTTAGATAAAAGGATTGATAATGATTCAGAAGATATTATTTCGTTAAGCTTTTTTAAAGCTGTTTATGGTTCTAGAAAACTATTTTCTCATCGCGTAATGAATGGGAGATCAACACAAAATACTACGCCAGAAGAGTTTGTTCCTGAGTTGAATAAAAGTCTTAGAAAACATAATTTAAAAGATAAATTAATGTTATGTCATTTTTTAGCACAAATTTATCATGAGTGTGACCACTTTAATACCTTAATTGAATATGCTAGTGGGAAAGATTATGATATATCTAACTTTCCGCCATCTGTTTGTGACGTTAAAAATAGTCGAGCATGTCGAAGAAGAAATCAAATCTTAGCTGAAGGAAATACATCTTTTGGAGATGGTCCTAAGTATAAAGGAAGAGGTCTAATTCAGCTAACTTGGAAAAGTGCATATAAAAAATATAAAAACTACTCAGGAATAGATGTAGTTAGTAACCCAGAATTAATTTGTGATGACTTATTTCATGCAGTGGAAAGTTCTGTATGGGCATTTAATATATTTAAAAATGCAGATAATTTAATTTATAAAGGGTATCCAGATTTAAATAGTAACTATAGTGATAGTCATCATTTAAAAGTAGTTGAGTCTGTGAGTAAGAGAATAAATGGTGGAAATAATGGGATGTTGGAAAGAAAGAAGTTATTTATAAAAATATTGAGAGAAGTGGAGAAAAGGAATGGTTTTAAATAAATTTTTCATTTTTTTATTATTGATTTTTTCAGGTAATTTGTCAGCAAAAGATATTTTAGTAAAAGAAGATAATAATATTTACTATAGGAAAGGGGGAGAAAAATTTTATTTATTCAATGGTAATGACTACTGTTATAATAAAAATGGTTTTTGGTTAGAGGAAATAAATAATAGTAAGTATAAATATTTGGTGGTGAATTACACAGAGGATTGCAACCCAAGTGGTCAATACAGGATTTTTGAGATATCTTCTAAAGAGGTAAAAGAGTTTTATTTGAGTCCATTATACGATCCAGAATTTAAAAAAAATAGAATTATTGAAAGGTTTAAAGATGGAGCAATAAGCTATAAAAGAATATATCTTTTAGAGTCTGGGAAATATATATTGAAAGAAGAATGGAGGACTTTAGCTCCAAACTTAAATTTAACTACTTTTTTTTCAAATCCTAATAATATTTATATATTGAAGAGTGACTTAGGTAAAATAGTCGAGAAAGTTGAAGTATCCTCAAGAAAGGCTTTTTTATTTGATCAATATTTTAATAAGAAAAGATCTTATTTAATTAATGGGGATATTGTAAGGATAAAAAATATTGTAAAAAATAAAGATGAATTTTACTTAAATATTGAATATTTAAGTATGGGTGGGAAAGTAGTAAAAGGTTATATATTGATATCTGATATTTTGTGATTTTTCATTTTAAAATTTTATGAATTAAAGAAATTTATAAGTCCAAGAATTATCAATAAGAATTGTAATTAATTAAAAATTCCCTATTCTAGTTTTCTCCTTAAGGGGGGAGAGGAACTCTATTACTATAAAGGGCTTTGTTGCACAAAGATTTCATAACTATATGATTTTAAAGGTTTTGATTATTTTTTGATCCAAAATTAAATTTATTTAAATCAGATGCTTACATATTTATGCAACAAAGCCATTTTAAATTAGAGAATAGTATAGTTAATGATATGGTTGGTGAGGTATTTGGTTGGGGGTTGTGGCATGACCCTGAATACAAGAAAATTGGATGTACAAAATCATTAAGTGAAGCAAGAAAAGGTTATGCAAGATTTATTGAACTTTCCAAGAATCAAAAATTTAAACCACCTAAGAGATATGGCTACACACAGGAAAAAGCAGAAGTATTAGCTAGGAGAAAATTAAGTGGTTAAAAAGCTTATATTTATAATAATTTATTTATTTTCAATGATATCTTGTGCAAAAACAAGTGAAACACTTATATCTGAAGTATACTATTGTCTAAAGGATGATACATCGAAGATAGAAATTGCTTTTGATAGATACAACTCTAGAATAATCCATAGACCTTTTACTTCCTTTCATAAGTTAAAGGAAGTAAAAACTGTTATTTATGATGATGAGTCAAAAGCATTGGAAACAACCTATAAAGAATTAGAGGATAATAGAGAGGTAGCCAGTTTTACGTTTATCTCAAAAGGTAATGAATTTTGGGGGGCAACATATACGCCAATTAATAAAGAAGTTAAAGATCTCGATGAAACTAGATTTAATTTAAATAAAATTAACGCAACCTGTTTTTGAAATTAATATTTAATTTAAATATCACTCTGAGAAATTAAACGCTAGCTGATAACTTTAAATTATTACTAAAAAAGCCGACTCTCGTCGGCTTTATAAATTATCCTTCCAACACCGTTTCCAGCAACTCTTCACTTGGAGCGAAGTAGTAAGCCCCATCTAAAGCGGTGACAAAATGCAGTAAACGGTCATGAATACCATCTCCCGAGGTGCCAAACATACGCTCAAGCATCGCATCCAGAATGGTTAAATCCTTGGTATAGGCAATAAAGAATAAGCCTTGGTCACCTTGCCCATCCCCATACGGTAGGGAATGACGCAGAATTTCCATTTCTTCACCTTCATCATCTTCAACTACGGTACGGGCGACGTGGGCATTGTCAGGTTTCACCTCATCATCTAGCTCAATCGACTCAAGTTTGGTGCGACCCATCACTTGTTCTTGTGCATCGACTTTCAGACGTTTCCATTTATCTAAATCATGTGCATAACGCTGGGCAAAGACAAAGGAACCATCTTCAAAAATGCCGGCATCTTCGCCCAGTAAAGCGACTTCAGCACGGTCATCCGGGAATTGCGGGTTTTCTGTGCCATCAATAAAGCCGGTCATGTCGCGGCCATCAAAATAGCGGAAGCAGACCCGCTCATCCAGAACATCAACCTGATCCTGAATACCCTCAAAGAAAGACTGACTCAGGGCAAAACAGATATCCGCACGGGCACTGGCAATATGAATGAGTACATCTGCCGGTACGACAGGCATCTGGAATGCGCCTTCAATCGGTTGTAGCTGCTTAAAGCCAGCTGGAGTTTGGGAGTACAGTTGTGCCCAAAGTTCAGGTCCAAAGGCCACGGCAGTTTTAATTTGTGCATGAGGATGCTGGGTAATCAGGCGATCACGGGTATTAAAAAGATCAGCTAATTTTTCTTTTAATTGCTCAAGAGTTAAATCTTTTAAACGTAAAACAATAAAACGGGCATGATCTGAAGGTAATGGCAAGATTACAGATTGAGCTGTCATTCATGGCTCCTAAGTTTTTAATAATCAATCACTAAAACTATTGTGCCTGAACCGGTAGCAGCTTAACAGTCTCTGGATCAGATTTTTATTGCCTCTTTACTGCGCACTTAAAAGATGAATCGTCATATAATAATCTGTCATTTTTGTGGTGAATTACCATGTCTTATCAGATTTGGCTGGCCTATATGCTGGCCTGTTGGGTGATTAGTGTGTCGCCGGGCGCAGGTGCGATTGCCTCGATGTCGAGTGGGCTGAATTACGGTTTTCGTCATGGTTACTGGAATGCCATCGGGCTGCAACTGGCGCTGCTGGTACAGATTGCGATTGTGGCGGCCGGCGCGGGCGTGCTATTTGCGACCACGCCTTGGGCTTTTCTGGCAGTGAAATGGTTCGGGGTAGCGTATCTGCTGTATCTGGCCTATCTGCAATGGAAAGCGCCGGTACACTCGATTGAAATCCGGCAGGATTTACCACAGAAATCAGCTGGACGACTGCTGCTGAACGGTTTTCTGGTGAATATGAGCAATCCGAAAGCGATTGTATTTTTGCTGGCTGTCTTGCCACAATTTCTGGATTTATCCAAACCGCAGTGGATTCAATATCTGATTATGGCAGCAACCATGATTACGATTGATCTGATTGTGATGGCGGGCTATACCGGCCTGGCAGCTAAGGTTTTAAGATTATTAAAGTCACCGCGTCAGCAGAAAGTCATGAACCGGACGTTTGCCGGTCTGTTTGCTGGTGCTGCATTTTTATTAAGTCTGGTGCATCAGTAATAGATGTTGATTTTCCCCTCTCAATGATAAAGAGGAGAGGGCTAGATGGAACCTTTCGGTTGATTGTTTAGGCCAGTTTTTTAAATTTCTGCATGGTAAAGATCAGGGCAAAAATCACCGCCATGGTCAGCACAATAGTCAGACCGGTCGAGGTATTTAAGCCGGCGCTGGACCATAAACCAACCGTTACCCCAATTTGTGCAATCACAAAAGCCCAAATCACCATCTGTTTCGGAGAATGCGCCAGCAGTCGTGCCGTGAGCGCCGGAATCACCAGCAGCGCACCCATCAATAGCGAGCCGACCGCGCGTAATGCCAGAACCGTAAACAGGGCCAGCAGCAACATAAAAATCAGACGTTGCCACTGGGCATGAATACCTTCACTGGCAGCAATATCCGGATCAATGGCAATCTGAATCTGGGCTTGCCAATACTTATATAGAACCAGCAGTGCACCGACAATCACCAGCGCAAAGATGGGTAAATCAGCCCAGGAGATCGTGAGCAGATCACCAAACAGGTAGCTGAGCAGTTCCGGGCGCAGGCTTGGAATGTGCTGGATAAACAGTAGACCGGAGCAGAGCAGGGTCGCAGAGCATAAGGCCAGCAGGGCATCATTCGGTAAGCGCGGATCATGCAGAATCCAAAGAATACCAACCAGTAATAAGGCTAAAAATGTAACGCCCATCCACAGCGGTAAGCTCAAGGCGCCGGCAATGGCCACGCCTAATAAGGTGCCATGTGCCATGGTATCGGCAAAAAAAGACATCCGGCGCCACAGCATCAGACAGCCGAGTGGCGCGGTCAGAAACACCAGTAAAGTGCCCATGATCCAGGCCGGAAGTAATAACGATAACCAATCCATCATGGTTTAGACTTCCGGTTCAGGGTGAATATGGGGACGGGAATCATGCTGACACGGCTCGGCATGGTCGCCATGCGCACAATGATCATGATGATGCTGATAGAACACCCGGTTGGTGCCAAAAATGGCCTGATATTCCGGATGCTGCTGCACGCTTTCGGGCAAGCCGCTACAGCAAATGTGTTTATTTAAACATACCACCCGATGCGTGCCTTGCATGACCCATTGCAGATCATGTGAGACCATCAGCACGGCACAGCCATATTTTTCTGGTAGGCTACGCACATAGTCATACAGCTCGGCTTCCGACTGGATATCCAGCCCCTGCATTGGTTCATCCAGCACCAGCACATCGGGTTGGCGCAATAAGGCGCGGGCCAGTAATACCCGCTGCCGTTCACCACCTGACAATTGCTGCACTTTGGAATTTTCCAGCTTGGCAATACCGGTATCGCGGATAATTTCTGCTTTTAACGTGCTGCTACATTTTTCTAAAGCCAGCAGATCCTTGACCCTTAACGGCAAGCTGTGTGAAGGATTGAATTTCTGCGGCACATAGGAGAATTTTAGTTTTTTATCGGCCAGTACTTTGCCAGCCGTGGGTTTGACAATACCGAGCATGACTTTAATCAGCGTCGATTTGCCGGCACCATTCGGACCAATGAGCGTGACAATTTCTTTCTCATGCAAAGAGAAATCGACCTGTTTTAAAATATCACGCTCATCAATCCGGACTTGAATCTGTTCAAGGCGAATCAGCGGCGCAGGACTTAGCGTTTGCTGGCGCAGTGCTGACATAAACCAGAAATCTCGATAATACTGTGATGGGCGGTGAAGTGGTCCGAAGCCGACAGCTCTGCCAGTTGCTGCAGTAAACCCTGCGCAGAAGCTTCTTTGACCACTTTGCATTCGGTGCAAATTAAAAACGCCGCCTGATGGCCTTCGCGCGGATGGCAGCAGGGAATATAGGCATTAATAGAAGTTAAACGGTGAATCAGCCCTTTTTCTAATAAAAAGTCGAGGGTGCGGTACACGGTTGGTGGTGCCGCCGGACGATCTGACTCACTTTTAATTTTGGCCAACAGGTCGTATGCCCCCATCGGGCCCGAGGCATTTAAAATCAGTTCCAGCACTTCACGACGAAGTGGGGTCAGGCGAGCACCTGTGGCGGCACAGAGACTTTCGGCTTCAGCAAGACGCTGCTCAATATTTTGATGGTCGTGCACGCCATGTAATGCATCATGATGTTCATGAGAACATAAGCTCATAGCTACCCCAAGGAAATGTAGGAGGAAAATCGGACATTAAATTTTAACATGAAGTATAGTCAGATTCGATTATACATAGGTATTTTTGTTATTTTGTTATAATATAACATCTATCCTGTTTTATGATTTTGCGCTCATGTCCCGTTTTTTCGCCTTCTGTGCTCTGGCTTTGTTCAGTACCTTGAGTTGGTCTCAAAGTCTTGTTATTTCGACACAGCCGATTTATCTGATTGCCAAGGAAATTACACAAGGCATAGAAACCCCGACCTTATTATTGGCCGACCAGACCGGACATGATGTCAGTTTGACTCCTGCACATCGCAAGACCATTCAGGATGCAGGTCTGGTGATCTGGCTGGGCAAAGCGCATGAAGCGCCTCTAGAAAAACTGTTCAGCAATCAGAGCAAAGCTATTTCATTGCTAGATTCTGGCATTTTGCAAACGCTACCACAGCGTAGCCCTCGTGGTGCAGCATTAAAAGATACAGTTGACTCCCATGTCTGGCTTGATCCGAACAATGCCATTCGTATTGGCTTTTTTATTGCGGCCTTGCGTTCCCAGCAGGTGCCTGAGCAGCGTGAACAGTACTGGGCCAATGCCCGTGCCTTTGCCCAAGAGCTGCTCCTGACCGCAGACAAGTTTAAAAGCAAAGCCTCGGCCAAAGCCTACTGGTCTTATCATGATGCCTATCAATATCTGGAACGTCCGCTGAACCTGAAGTTTGCCGGCGCACTGACCCATGATCCGCATGTCGCTCCGACGGTGGCGCAAATTAAATATATGAATGATCATCGTCCAAACACGAAAATGTGTTTACTGGCCGAAGGTCATGCCAGCAAGAGCCAGTATCAGCGCCTGAATCCGATTGTGTTTCAAATGGTCGACGAAAGTATGAGTGGGGCAGGGGACTTTGTGCAGGCCTGGCAGAAATTGGCTACCCAAACGCAAAAATGTGTAATAAATGCGCAAAAATAGCGCGTTTTGGCGGCAAATTTGAATTATGACAATACGGTTACAGTTGTGCAAAAAAATACGACTAAGATCGGGAAAAGATTGCATGTTCAGGGGTGTAACTCTATAATGCCTGCGATAAAAAACGATCATCAGTTAAACTTGTCAAGCATTTATGCTGTGAGTGGAAAGTAAATGAGCCGAACTAGTCGCTTGATTGACCGACGATTAGCGAAAGCTTTGGTCTTCTTGCAAGCATTCATGATACCTGTTGCTGCATTGATTGCCTGGATATTCAAAGATGCTACAGCCGCCTTGAGTGCCGCACTTGGTGCATTGGTATGTTGGGTTGCAAGTTGTTATTTTTCCTGGCAGTCGTTCCGCGCAGCAGGCGCGAGAGCATCTAAACAAGTTCTGTCGAACATGTATAGGGGCATGCTCGGTAAGTTTGCGATTGTGATCGTAGGATTCATTTTAATTTTAAGCAATGTCGAGCCGTTGTCTCCGGTTGCATTGTTTTGTGGTTTTATTCTCGTTCAGGCCATGTCGTGGGTCGCTCCGTTTTGGGTGTCACGTCTACAAAAACGAGTATAGGCGCAGCAAAAATTGAAAAGTTTTTAGGAGATGAGCGAGATATCAAGCAGCACGCGATATTCGTTCCCTCTTTTGTTTTTGACATTGACCAGGTGTGATTTATGGCTGCTGAAGAACATGCCCTTACTTCGACCGAGTATATCAAGCATCACTTGACCAACATGACGTACGGCAAAATGCCAGACGGTTCATGGAAGTTGGCTGAGTCTGCTGAAGAAGCTCAACAGATGGGGTTCACTGCTATTCACTTGGATTCAATGGGTTGGTCTATCGGACTTGGTCTGATCTTCTGTTTATTGTTCTGGATTGTCGCGAAAGCTGCAAATTCAGGCGTGCCTGGTAAATTCCAGTCAGTAATTGAAGTGATTATCGAGTTTGTAGATTCAAGTGTACGTGATACCTTCCATGGGAAGTCTCGATTAATTGCACCCTTAGCATTAACCATTTTCGTGTGGATTTTCCTCATGAACTTGATGGATTTAATCCCTGTTGACTTTATTCCTTATGTAGCTCAACAGGCGATTGCATCTATGCTGGGTGTGGACCCTCATCAGGTTTACTTTAAAATTGTTCCGACTACAGATCCAAACATTACCTTAGGTATGTCTATTTCTGTATTCTTCTTAATTATTTTCTATAGTATTCGTGAGAAAGGTGTTGGCGGCTTCGTTGGTGAGTTGGCACTTAACCCATTTAACCCAAGTAATCCAGTTGCTAAAGTGCTTTTAATTCCATTCAACTTATTGTTGGAATTGACTACTTTCTTGGCGCGACCAGTTTCATTGGCTCTACGACTGTTCGGTAACATGTATGCGGGTGAGTTAATCTTCATTCTTATCGCGTTATTACCGTTCTGGATCCAGTGGGCATTGTCTGTGCCTTGGGCGATTTTCCACATTTTGATTATTACGCTACAAGCATTCATTTTCATGATGTTGACAATCGTGTACATGAGCATGGCAAGCGAAAAGCATTAATGGTATGGCCTAACTGTCATCGGGCGGTTGGGCACACAATTTTTTAACTTAATTTGGTATAAAACCTAACCTCTGAGGAATTTTTCATGGAACTCACTTTAGGTCTAGTTGCAATTGCATCTGCTATCTTGATCGCTTTCGGTGCTTTAGGTACTGCGATTGGTTTTGGTCTTTTGGGCGGTCGCTTCCTTGAAGCTGTTGCACGTCAGCCAGAATTGGCTCCACAACTTCAAACTCGTATGTTCTTAATCGCGGGTCTTCTTGATGCTGTGCCTATGATCGGTGTTGGTATTGGCTTGTTCTTCATCTTCGCTAATCCATTTGTAGGTTAATCAGCTTAATTCCCAAAAATCCACTATTTGAGGAATAGCAATGAATATCAACCTCACATTGATTGGCCAAGCGATTGCATTTGCGATTTTCGTCGCATTCTGCATGAAGTTTGTATGGCCACCACTAATCAATGCGATTAGTGAGCGTCAGCGTCGCATCGCTGATGGCTTAAATGCTGCTGAAAAAGCAAAAGCTGACCTTGCTGATGCGCAAGCACAAGTTAAGGCAGAGCTAGACGCAGCGAAAGCACAAGCGGCTCAATTGATCGAACAAGCGAACCGTCGTGCAGCACAATTGGTCGAAGAAGCGCGTACTCAAGCATCTGCTGAAGGTGAGCGTATCCGTCAACAGGCGAAAGAAGCTGTTGATACTGAAATCAATGCTGCTCGCGAAGAATTACGTCAACAAGTCGCTGCTTTGGCAGTTGCCGGTGCTGAGAAAATTCTTAGCCAGCAAGTTGACGCAGAAGCTCACAATGCCATGCTGAACCAGCTGGCTGCTAAACTTTAAGCGAGGCGAAATATGGCTGAACTCTTGACGTTGGCACGCCCATATGCGAAAGCAGCATATGCTTATGCCTCTGAGCAAAGTGCAACTGACAGTTGGTCACAAGCACTAGCATTGCTCAGTGCTGCGGTACAAGACGAAGCATTTTCAGCTTACTTAAATCGCCCTGAGCTTACTCCTGCAGAGCAGGTGAGTGTTTTTGCAAAAGTTTTAGGTGAAGACCAGACTGCAGCATTGTCAAATTTTTTGACTTTGCTTGCTGAAAATGATCGTTTGTCTTTAATGCCTGAAATTCAAGCAGAATATGAACAGCTCAAATCACAGAATAACAACAATGTGGACGTCGTAATTGAATCGGCTTTCCCATTGTCTGCTGACCAAGAACAAGTGTTGAAAGCGGCGCTGGAAAAGCGTTTCAACAGCACGGTTTCTATTGCAGTAGAAGTCAACCCGGCGTTAATCGCGGGTGTTGTTATTCGTGCAGGCGACCAAGTGATAGATGATTCTGCGCTTAACAAGCTTGAAAAAATGCGGACTCGTCTTCTTGCGTAATTGCATATAAGAAGACTGAACTTTAAAAAGATTGAGGTATAGCGCAATGCAACAACTGAATCCATCCGAGATCAGTGCGCTCATTAAACAGCGTATCGGCGATCTGGACACCAGCGCGACCGCTAAAAACGAAGGTACCATTGTTATGGTATCCGACGGTATTGTGCGCATTCACGGTCTTGCTGATGCAATGTACGGTGAAATGATCGAATTCGACGGCGGCTTATACGGTATGGCACTGAACCTAGAACAGGATTCAGTGGGCGTCGTTGTTTTAGGTAACTACTTAGGCCTTCAAGAAGGTCAAAAAGCTCGTTGCACAGGTCGTGTATTAGAAGTTCCGGTTGGTCCAGAACTTTTAGGCCGTGTGGTAGATGCTTTGGGTAACCCAATTGATGGTAAAGGCCCAATTGATGCGAAATTAACTGATGCTGTAGAAAAAGTAGCACCAGGCGTAATTTGGCGTCAATCAGTGGATCAACCTGTACAAACTGGTTATAAATCAGTAGATACAATGATCCCAGTTGGCCGTGGTCAGCGTGAGTTGATCATTGGTGACCGTCAGACTGGTAAAACAGCTATGGCGATCGATGCGATCATCGCTCAGAAAAACTCTGGCATTAAGTGTGTATACGTAGCAATTGGTCAAAAACAATCGACTATCGCGAACGTAGTACGCAAGCTGGAAGAAACTGGCGCTATGGCGTATACCACTGTTGTAGCAGCAGCTGCAGCTGATCCAGCAGCAATGCTGTATCTGGCGCCTTATGCTGGCTGTACAATGGGCGAATACTTCCGTGATCGTGGTGAAGACGCGTTAATTATTTATGATGATTTGTCTAAGCAAGCTGTTGCTTACCGTCAAATTTCATTGCTTCTTCGTCGTCCACCAGGTCGTGAAGCTTACCCAGGTGACGTATTCTATCTACATTCACGTCTACTTGAACGTGCTTCTCGCGTATCTGCTGACTATGTTGAGAAATTCACTAACGGTGAAGTTAAAGGCCAAACTGGTTCATTAACGGCATTGCCGATTATTGAAACTCAAGCAGGTGACGTATCTGCATTCGTACCGACTAACGTAATTTCGATTACTGATGGTCAGATCTTCCTTGAAACATCATTATTCAACGCGGGTATTCGTCCTGCGGTGAACGCCGGTATTTCTGTATCGCGTGTTGGTGGTTCGGCTCAAACGAAGATCATCAAAAAATTGTCTGGTGGTATCCGTACCGCTTTGGCGCAATACCGTGAATTGGCAGCGTTTGCTCAGTTCGCTTCTGACCTTGACGAAGCAACTCGTAAGCAACTTGAACATGGTCAACGCGTAACTGAGTTAATGAAGCAGAAACAATATGCGCCTTACTCAATTGCTGACCAGGCTGTTTCAGTTTATGCATCTAACGAAGGCTACATGGCTGACGTTGAAGTGAAGAAAATCGTAGACTTTGATGCTGCGTTAATTTCTTACTTCCGTTCAGAGCACGCTGCGTTAATGCAACAAATCGATGAAACTGGTGATTACAACAAAGACATCGAAGCTGCAATCAAAGCAGGTATTGAAAGCTTTAAAGCGACTCAAACTTACTAATTTAGCACTTTGCTAATTAGTGTTGGTTTGGTTCACGGATCAACCTTCGAGGGCTCGAAAGGGCCTTCGAATACTAGGTTAAGCGTATGGCAAACTTAAAAGAAATTCGCGCCAAAGTAGCTAGTATCAAGAGCACGCAGAAGATTACTCGAGCGATGCAAATGGTAGCTGCTTCTAAGATGCGTCGTGCGCAAGAGCGCATGGCTCAAGGCCGTCCGTATGCCGAAAATATGCACCGTGTAATTGCTCATTTGGTACAAGCGAATCCTGAATATAAACACCGTTATATGGTTGAGCGTCCTGTGAAGCGCGTTGGCTATATCATTGTTTCTTCAGATCGTGGTTTGGCAGGCGGTTTGAACATTAACCTGTTCAAAAAAGTGGTCAAACACGTACAACAGCAACAAGAGCAGTCAATTGAAGTTCAATTTGCTTTAATTGGTCAAAAAGCGGTTTCGTTTTTTAAAAACTACGGCGGTAAAGTACTAGGTGCAACTACAAACGTAGGTGATACACCAAGTCTTGAACAGTTATCTGGTTCTGTACAGGTGATGTTAGACGCTTATGATAAAGGCGAGTTAGATCGTATTTATCTGGTGTCCAACGGCTTTGTCAATGCCATGACTCAAAATCAAAAAATCGAACAACTTGTTCCTTTAGCAGCTGCTGAAGAAGACAAGACCCTGAACCGTCAATACGGTTGGGACTATATCTATGAACCAGAAGCAGAAGAACTGCTGAATGGTTTATTGGTTCGTTATATTGAGTCTGTGGTGTATCAAGGTGTGATTGAAAACATCGCTTGTGAGCAATCTGCACGTATGGTCGCAATGAAAGCTGCGACGGATAACGCAGGTGAGCTTATCAAGAACCTACAACTTATTTATAACAAGCTGCGTCAAGCCGCGATTACTCAGGAAATTTCTGAGATCGTTGGTGGTGCCGCTGCCGTTTAACATTATTTTGAATTGAGGAGACAGCAATGAGTAGCGGTCGTATCATTCAGATCATCGGCGCGGTTATCGACGTCGAGTTTGAACGCAACAGCGTTCCTAAGATCTATGACGCTCTTCACGTTGATGGCACTGAAACTACTTTAGAAGTTCAGCAACAACTTGGTGACGGCGTTGTACGTACAATTGCGATGGGATCTACTGAAGGTCTTAAACGTGGTTTGAACGTAACTAACACTAACGCGCCGATCTCTGTACCAGTAGGTACAGCGACACTTGGTCGTATCATGGACGTTCTTGGTCGCCCTATCGACGAAGCTGGTCCAGTTGCAACTGAAGAGCGTTTACCAATTCACCGTCAAGCGCCTTCTTATGCAGAACAAGCGGCTTCTACTGACCTTCTAGAAACTGGTATTAAAGTCATTGACTTACTTTGCCCGTTCGCGAAAGGTGGTAAAGTTGGTCTGTTCGGTGGTGCCGGTGTTGGTAAAACTGTAAACATGATGGAGTTGATCAACAACATCGCTAAAGCGCACTCAGGTTTATCTGTATTCGCTGGTGTTGGTGAGCGTACTCGTGAAGGTAACGACTTCTATCACGAGATGAAAGACTCTAACGTTCTAGACAAAGTAGCAATGGTCTACGGTCAGATGAACGAGCCACCTGGTAACCGTTTACGCGTAGCGTTGACTGGTCTGACGATGGCTGAGTACTTCCGTGATCAAAAAGACGAAAACGGTAAAGGCCGTGACGTATTATTGTTCGTTGACAACATCTACCGTTATACACTAGCAGGTACTGAAGTATCAGCACTTCTAGGCCGTATGCCATCTGCAGTAGGTTATCAGCCTACACTTGCAGAAGAGATGGGTGTTCTTCAAGAACGTATTACATCAACTAAGTCTGGTTCTATTACGTCTATCCAAGCGGTATACGTACCTGCCGATGACTTAACAGATCCATCGCCTGCTACAACGTTCGCTCACTTGGACGCAACTGTTGTATTGAGCCGTGACATCGCTTCTCAAGGTATTTACCCTGCGATCGATCCACTTGACTCAACTTCACGTCAGTTAGATCCACTGGTAGTTGGTACTGAGCATTACGAAATTGCTCGTGCAGTTCAAAACGTTCTACAACGCTATAAAGAACTGAAAGACATTATCGCAATTCTTGGTATGGACGAATTGTCAGAAGAAGACAAACTTACTGTATACCGTGCACGTAAGATCCAACGTTTCTTCTCTCAACCGTTCCACGTAGCTGAAGTATTTACTGGCGCGCCTGGTAAACTTGTACCGCTTAAAGAAACGATTCGTGGCTTTAAAGGTCTTCTAGCTGGTGAATACGATCACATCCCAGAACAAGCGTTCTATATGGTTGGTGGTATTGACGAAGTGATTGCTAAAGCCGAGAAACTTTAATTAGCTACCTAATTTAGGAGGTTCTCATGGCGACTATGCAATGTGACGTTGTAAGTGTTCAGGAGTCTTTGTACTCTGGCACTGTAACTATGCTAATTGCAAAAGGTGCTGGCGGTGAGTTGGGTATTATGCCTGGCCACGCTCCGCTGGTAACTTTGCTCCAACCTGGCGCGATCCGCGTTATTTTGGAAAATGGTACAGAAGAATTAATCTATGTATCTGGTGGTGTTCTAGAAGTTCAACCGCACGTTGTTACGGTTCTTGCAGATACTGCAGTCCGTGCAGAAAACTTGGATGAAGCGGCAATTATTGAAGCGCGTAAACACGCTGAACAATTGCTGGCGAATCAAAAGAGCGATTTGGACGCTGCTGCTGCTTTGGCTGCTTTGGCAGAAACTGCTGCACAGTTGGAAACGATCCGCAAAATCAAAAACCGCGCAATGTAATTGCTGGTTTAAGATTGAAGAAACCACCCGAAAGGGTGGTTTTTTTATGAATACTATTTAATGGAATATATTAGTAAATAACTTATATATTTGTTATATCTCATGCTCTTAAAAAATAAATAAGGGGAATTTGGGGTGTCAAATAAAATTATTTTACCGCTATTATTATCATTAGGTTTTGTTGGTTGTGCTTCGGTTCCGAAAGCAGATCCACAAGCAGTGCAGCAACAAAAAAAGATTCAAGCGCCACAAGCAGGTCAAGCAGGAATCTATATGTACCGCTCGAATAGCGTTGTAGGTGCAGGACTCAAGAAAGATATTTGGGTTAACGGTGAGTGCTTGGGTGAAACTGCACGTGGTGTTTATTTTTATACAGAGGTAGAAGGTGGTAAAACACATATTGTGTCTACAGAATCAGAGTTTTCTCCTAATCACCTGAACGTAACTACACAAAGTGGGAAAAACTATTATGTTCAACAATACATTAAACCAGGTGTATTTGTTGGTGGTGCAAACGTAAAATTGGTTGATGAGACTGAAGGTCAGCAGGCGATTGAAAAATACAGTTTGGCAGTAGGCGGCAAATGTTCTAAGCCTTCTATTCAACTTCCTAAATAATAATTTCCACATCTGTGTTTGCGGTTGCTGCAAGGTGTAAATCGCAAACACTTGCTTTTGATCTAAAGACTTTCATTCATCTTTACTTAACCCAGCTCTATATCCATTTTTCCAAACCCTGATAATTTCATTGTTTAATTTTTCATAAAAATAGCCTGAAACATGCCAAGCTGTTCTCATAAAAATAGAATTTAGAGCTGTTCAGGATATTCCTTATGCTCACCACCCTGATAAGTCGCAAAACGTGGCTGCTTGCGTTCAAACACCGGTGCCGGACTCGGCCATGGCCATTCACCAAAATGGGTGTCGCGGTAACGTTTAAAGGCAGCGTTCAGTTCATCTTCGCTATTCAGTACAAACGGTCCGCGCATGGCTACCGGTGCACCAATTGGCTCACCTTCAAGCCATAGAATCCGGGATTCAAGTAGTCCGCCTTTTAAATGAATCTCGACATCCGGTTTTAGTTCGGCCAGATGTTTCACGTCCATCTGCTGACCTTCAAGCTCTAAACTCTTACCCTGATATAAATAACAGAAGCGGGTCGAACTGGCGCTGGTGGCTGGAATGGTCACCTCAGCTTCAGGCGCTAAGGTAATCAGGTAAATATTCACCTTGTTTTCAGCCGGCGCTGCCCATGAATGGGGTGGACGTGGTAGGGCATCAGTTTCTTTAAACTGGCCGGAAATTACCCGGATATCAGCTTTCTGGCCTGCCGCATTGGCTTCAATTACATGCGGAATCTGCTCGCGCCATAACATTTTATAATCAGCTGGCTGTTGCTTCTGCTCAGGCGATGAATTAAACCAGATCTGGAACAGTTCCATTGGGTTGGCTTGGTCTTCATGCACGAGTGGAAACATCTCGCAGTGTTCGACGCCATTGCCGGTGGTCAGCCATTGCACATCTCCAGCGGCATAGCGACCGGCATTGCCGAGTGAATCAAAATGATCGACCACACCTTGTTCCACTAAGGTAATGGTTTCAAAACCGGTATGTGGGTGCTCAGGGAAACCGGGCACCACATTGCCATAATACATATTGTATTCTTTATTTTGTGGTGGCGTTTGCGGACCCAGTTGGGCATTGCCAGCCGGAAAATGATCCAGATGATGGGCACAGAAGATAAATGGATCTTTCAGATCTAAACGGAATGTCACCGGTACAACAGAATAAATCAGTGGATGCTGCATGGCAGACCTCTTATTTTTAAATGAACTCATTATTTTTTTAAATTTTAACTATCAGAATCAGACTAAAAATTCTCTGAATCAGGCAGACTCACCACCCAGATGGGCAGTGAGCCTGAAAATCAGGATTCAGTTGCTGCCTGATTTTCAGTGTCAGTGTTTGCGCTTTCAGTATTTTCAGCATTCTCTGACTGTAACAGGATGCTGGCCAGTTTCACCATCTCAGATTGTACTGTGCCCATCTGCTGCTGAATTTTGGCAAAGTCGACTTTGCTGAGGTCAATCTGACCATTTAAAAATGGCGAAGCCAGAACCTGTTCATTGGCTTGCAGAATGTTCTGGCGAATATTGTCAATTTCCTGACTTTTTAAATTCAAACTGTTTAAGGCGCTATTAAAGCCCTGTAATTGCTGTTGCAATTTGCTGGCTGCGCTTTGTAGCTGTTGATGATCCTGACTGTTGACGGCCTGTTGCAGCTCGGTCTGGGTCTGGCGTAACTGCTCGACATACTCACCGGCTTTCAGCTGCATATCGGCCACATCGCGCACAATATAAAACATATTGCCGCTTTTTAAATCGGCTTGTGGCGCAGGGCTTTGCTGCTGGGAGGTGATTTCAGTGTCCGGATCGGCTTCCGAAACCGGAGCGCTGGGCTGGTCACAACCGACCAGAAGTAGAGCTGAAGTCAGCAGGCCAAAGGGCAGGAGAAAATGGGAAAAGGCGCGTTTCATGGCAAGATCAATCACAATTTTTATCTTGCAGTTTAATATAGGGGCTTTAATTAAATAAAAAACAGATTGTTGCAAAGCAATAACAATTTTCCAGGGCAAACAGGCGGTGTGATGAGCGTGGCTTATGGATGTCTAGATCTATAAAAAAAGAGGGCCGCGACCATTGCTGTCCCACAATTTTTCACAAGAGGAAGCTCATTTGAGCTTCCTCTTGTTTTATGGGTATTTTATCGGGTGAAAATAAAGCTTTTAAAGTTCTTCTTTCAAACAAATTCACTTGAATTAT
>NZ_VPBF01000014.1:0-64428 GCF_013418865.1 Acinetobacter sp. YH12117 | reverse complement strand
GTCAATAAGTTCACAAAAATGGCTAAGTGATGGGAGAGCATGTTCAAGAGTGGATTCTAAATGTTCAGATAAAGACATAAAAAAATGAGCGTATTTACATACACTCATTTTTACTACATTTTTCTAATATTTGCTTAACTGACTGGCATTAATCTGCTGATGGGTTTTTTTATGGGAGGAGATCAGTGACGGTACTGTTAATTTTAAAATGGATACAGACGAAATGGCTTCGCAATTCCAATCTGGGATTGTTTTAATTTTTCCATTCAAAGGCCGTAAAGTTTTCATCCTGTTTTAAGGTCTGCTCGACCGCCTGGGCCAGCTGATTTAGCAGGCTTTGCGATTCAATCCGGTCAAACCAGTCCTGCTCTTCTTCCGGATAAGACAGGATTTCACACACCAGTCGTCCTTCGACATCGCGGCTTTCACAGCTCACGCTTAAGGGCAAAGGATGATCTTCCACACTAACCGCAATTTGTGCGCCACTTTGTGGCAAGGTTTCAAAGCCGTGCTGGTTTAACTGTCGGGCCAGCAAATCTGCCACATAGTCCTGGGCAATCTTACAGTCCTGTAATTCGGCCTTGTTATCACATTGTGCGGTAAACTGGAGTGTTTTCATAAACGACCCTACTGCTGTTCTTGTTGTATATTTAGCATAAGCAATATAAAACAAACAGCCAAGCAAAAGCTTGGCTGTTTTGGGTTATTTTTCTCTTTATTCGGTCACTTCAATCTGCAGGCCGGCCTGAGCGGTCAATTGGGTAAAGGTCGGGAAGCTGGTCGCGACCGTTTCTGTACCCACAATTTTAATTACTTCCGAGTTACGTAAACCGGCAATCGAGAAGCTCATGGCAATACGGTGGTCATGATGTGACTCAATTTCACCGCCGGTGAACACAGGCGACCAGTCACCTGCTTTGCCCTTGCCTTCAATGATGATGCCATCTTCAGTTGGGGTACAGTCAATGCCCATGGTTTTCAAGCCATCTGCCATCACCTGAATCCGGTCAGATTCTTTGACGCGAAGTTCAGCTGCACCAGTCAATACAGTCTGACCTTCCGCACAGGCTGCTGCAATAAACAGCGCCGGGAATTCATCAATCGCCAGTGGCACCTGATCTTCCGGAATATGAATGCCTTTTAAGGTACGGCTGCCCTGAATACGAATGTCGGCAATCGGTTCACCACCGGCAATACGCTCGTTGGATACAGTAATATCTGCACCCATTTGTTTGAGGATTTCAATCACGCCAGTACGGGTCGGGTTAATGCCCACAGCTTCTAAAGTAACATCGGCATTTTCAGTAATGGCCGCGCCCACCATAAAGAACGCTGCAGATGAAATATCTGAAGGCACCTGAATATTGGTTCCCACCAGTTTACCGCCGCCTTGCAGGGAAATACGGTTACCTTCGGTTTTCACTTCATAACCAAAAGCACGCAGCATACGCTCGGTATGGTCGCGGGTTGGTTCCGGTTCAGTTACTGCAGTTTCACCTTCGGCCCACAAACCGGCCAGTAAAATTCCTGATTTCACCTGTGCAGAGGCCATTGGTAAATCGTACTGAATGCCTTTTAACTGCTGGCTGCCCGTAATTGACACCGGTGGCGTACCACGCTCACCTGTGGTCTGGATTTGTGCACCCATTTCACGTAATGGCTTGGCAATACGCTCCATTGGACGCTTGGACAAGGATGCATCACCGGTCATCACCGAATCAAAGGCCTGCGCCGACAACATGCCTGACAGCAAACGCATGGAGGTGCCAGAGTTCCCCATATACAGCGCGCCGACTGGAGCTTTGAGGCCCTGCATCCCCACACCGTGAATGGTCACTTCACCATTTTTTGGGCCTTCAATACTGACACCCATATCGCGAAAAGCCTGCAAGGTCGCCAGTGCATCTTCACCTTCCAAAAAGCCGGTGACATGGGTGGTGCCTTCTGCAATTGCACCAAACATGATTGAACGATGTGACACAGATTTATCACCTGGCACAGTAAATTTACCCTGGAAATTTTTAGAGCCCGGTAAAATCGTAAATTGTTGTGTCACTTTATTGTTCTCCATCAACGGTTTTTTGGCCAGCATATGATTAAAATGCTGACGCGCTGCTTGAGCATGTCCCAGCAGGCCCATTAAAGCCTGCGAGTTTTCCTGTTCGATCAGCTGGCGCAAGATTGCCAGCTGTTGTTCAAAGCCATCGACTGCATTCAAAATTGCCTTTTTATTGGCAAAGAAGATGTCGTGCCACATTTGTGGATCACTGGCTGCAATTCGCGAGAAATCACGAAAGCCGCCTGCAGCATAGCGAAAAATATCTAAATTGTCTTCCCTGTTGGCCAGTTGCTCCACCAGGTTAAATGCCATTAAATGCGGAAGATGACTGGTATGTGCCAGCACTTCATCGTGCTTGTCCACATCCATACAGATCACTTCCGCTTTGGCTGCTTCCCACAGTTGAATCAGTTTATTGACCGCCCAATCCGCACTGGTCGGTAATGGAGTCAAAATCACTTTATGATTGGCGAATAAATCGACCTTACCGGCATGGACCCCGGTATGCTCGGCTCCAGCAATCGGATGCCCCGGCACAAAACCGGCAGGCAGTTGTTCACCAAAAACCGCTTTGGCTGCATCGACCACATTGCCTTTGGTACTGCCGACATCGGTCAGGATTGCATCAGGTTTTAAATACGGTTTAATCTGCTGCAACACATATTCGGTGGCACGTACCGGCAAGGCCAATACCACCAGATCAGCATCTTTCACCGCCTCGACCGGATCGCTATAACCGGCAGCAATTAAACCCAAGGCTTTGGCATCTTCTAGCGTTTTTTGCGAACGGGTCGATGCCACTACCTCATGAGCCAGCTGTTCAGCCTGAATCACACGCGCCAGACTTGAGCCAATCAGCCCAAGTCCAATAAAAGCGACTTTTTCAAACAGGGGTTGCGTCATGGCTTATGCCTTTGCGTCCAGACCTAACACCTTTGCCAGTGCAGTCAGGAATTTGGCATTTTCTGCTTCTGTTCCAATCGATACACGAAGATGGTTTGGAATACCAACCGGACGTACAATCACGCCTTCTTTAAGCAAGGCATTGAAGGTTTGTGCCGGATCAGCCTGTACATCAACCAGAATAAAGTTGGCACGTGAAGGTACATAATTCAGGCCCAGTGCTTTAAAGCCTGCTTCCAGCTGCGCCATACCAGCCTTGTTCACTTCACGTGATTTTTCGATAAAGGCTTCATCTTTCAGCGCTGCCACGGCTGCCACCATGGCTAAATGGTTCACGTTAAATGGCTGACGGATACGGTTTAAATAGTCAGTAACCTGTACAGAAGCCAAGGCAAAACCAACACGCAGCGCTGCCAGACCATAGCATTTTGATAAGGTACGGCTAACAATCAGGTTTGGATACTGATCCAGATATTTCAGGCTGTTGAAGTTTTCCGGGAAGTATTCCACATAGGCTTCATCCAGTACCACAATTACATTGGCCGGTACTTTCTGCATGAAGGCTTCAAATTCAGCTTCTTCAAACCAGGTGCCAGTCGGGTTATTCGGATTGGCAATGAACACCAGCTTGGTGTTGGCTTGAATGGCTGCAGCCATCGCCTCTAAATCGTGCGAGAAACCTTTGGCTGGTACTTCAATGGCCTGTGCATTAATGGCCTGAGTCACCAGTGCATAAACCGCAAAGGCGTGCTGGCTATATACGATTGAGTCCTGCTCGGACACAAAAGCGCGGGCAAACATTTCCAGCAGGTCATTTGAACCATTACCCAAAGTAATCCGTTCATGACCAAAACCAAACTGCGCTTCAATCTGGTCTTTTAAAATAAAACCACCACCATCTGGATAACGACCAATTTCTGCCAGCTCGGCAGCCACAGCCTCTTTGACTTTGTCTGAACAGCCCAACGGGTTTTCATTGGATGCCAATTTCACAATATCGGTAATACCCAATTCGCGCTCAAGTTCACTGATCGGCTTACCTGGTTGATATGGCTTTAACTTAGAGATGCCTTCATTGGCTGGGACAAACGACATTTTTTACTTCCAGATTTACAGGTGAAAAGCAGCCGCATGCAGCGCACACGGCCACCAGAGAATTTTATAAAACTGCCGCCGGATAACAGCCGAGTACACGGACTTCTTTCACCAATGGACGGATTTCTTCAATCGCAGCTTTAACATTGTCTTGCTCAATATGACCTTCCAGATCAATAAAGAACACATAGGCCCATTTTTCAGGTAAAGCCGGACGGGTTTCAATACTGGTTAGACTAATGTTGTGTTTGGCAAATGGCGCCAGAATTTCCAGCAAGGCACCGGCACGGTCATGTGCAGACACCAGCAATGAAGTTTTGTCATTGCCGCTTTGTGGCACTTTCTCACGGCCAATCACCAAGAAGCGCGTGGTGTTTTCCGGGTTGTCTTCGATATTGCTGTGCATGATTTCAAGATCATAAATGGTTGCCGCAATTTCAGAAGCAATGGCCGCAGAATGCCATTCATTACGAATACGGCGCGCCGCTTCACCATTGGAACTTAAAGCCACACGCTCCACCCCAGGATAATGCGCATCTAGCCATTTACGGCACTGTGCCAGCGTTTGCTGGTGAGCATAAATCTGTTTAATGCTGTCTTTACGGGTATTTGCAGAAATCAGGAACTGATGATGAATCGGCAATTCAACTTCGCCAATCACATTCAGATTCGAGGTTTTGAAACAGTCTAAGGTATGGTTCACCACCCCTTCAGAGGAGTTTTCTACCGGCACCAGACCATAATGCGCACTGCCCGCTTCCACTTCACGGAATACTTCATCAATGGTTTGTAAAGGGCGCACCAGGGCATCATGACCGAAATGCTTGAGTACCGCAGAATGGGTATAAGTCCCAACAGGCCCCAGGAAGGCAATACTTTGCGGTGCTTCCAGTGCCAGACAGGCCGACATGATTTCACGGAATAAACGTGCCATGGTCTGGTCCGACAATGGGCCTTCATTGCGATCCATAACATTACGTAAAACTTGTGCTTCACGTTCCGGACGGTAAAACAGCGGATTCTCTTCAGCGGCAAATTTGGCTTTGGCCACCGCTTCTGCCAATCGTGCGCGACGGTTAATCAGTTGTTGAATCTGCATATCAACAGAGTCAATTTCCTCACGAATATTGTTCAGGTCAAGAGAAGTCGTTGTGTTTTGATCGTCGTTGATCATTGTTATGTCGCCCTTCATAAACGGTATGCAAACAGTATAACAATAGTTAGCTTTCAAATGTTGCGCAATACAACTTTGATTGATTCAGTCTTAAAAACAAACAGTTGGTTAAACTCTCTGCAACTTGTGAGACTGTTTATCAATTGAGCAGCTATGGCTCATGAATAATTCTGAACAAGTCACGACGCTTTGCCTGTTTTTCCATCCAGAGTGTAGCGAATTTAAGCAGATGAAACAGGGCCTTTTTCCAATCAGCCGATAGCTTTTGCCTCTGAATTCGATGAATAGTGATAGGATTTTGCAAGTTTATTGCGTAAACTGAACAGGCGTCATAATTACTTACATAGAAAATTACGCCCATAAATATTGAATAAAATTCCAGAAATTTTAACTTGAAAAAGAAATAAGAAAACTGGTTACAAAGCAGCAATGAAATTTTGCTTTTTCCCCTTTACTCTTTTATTTAAAGCAATTCGGAGAATAATAATGTCAAAAAGAATCGCGGTGCTGATTACCCATGATTATGAAGATGCAGACTATCCAGAATTGATCCACGCCTTCCGTGCAGCGCGGCATAGCGTGGTAAATGTTGAAAACAAGGCCGGCAATATTGTCTATGGTTATCAACGGCGCAGCTCGGTAACCATCGACCAAAGTATAGATGATGTGACCATTCATGATTTTGATGCGCTGCTGATTCCCGGCGGCCAATCTCCGGCACAACTGCGTGATGATTTACGTTTTGTCGATTTTGTCCGAAACTTTGCCAATGCCCAGAAACCAATTATGAGCACCTGTCATGGTCCGCAACTGCTGATTCATGCCAGCGTGGTCAAAGGCCGGCGCATGACCAGCATTGCCCCGGTGATGCTGGAACTGATGGATGCCGGCGCCGTGTATTTTGATGAAGCGGTGGTAAATGACAATAACCTGTATATTTCCTCACGCTCACCAGCAGACTTGCCGATTTTTATTCGGGAAAGTCTGCATGTGCTCAGCCTGCATTAAAATAGTCTCAGAAACACACCCACCAAAAAACACCCGCCCAGTCGATGCTGGCGGGTGTTTTCATTTAGTCTGATGTATAGAACTTAACGGCCCAATAAACCGCGCGCCACAATCTCTTTCATAATTTCATTGGTACCGCCATAAATCCGCTGGATACGGGCATCGACAAAGAAACGAGAAATTGGATATTCAGTCATATAACCATAACCACCAAACAGCTGCAGCAGCTGATCGGCCACTTTCATCTGCATATCGGTCGAGAAGCTTTTCAGTGCTGCCGCGGTTTCAACATCCAGTTTGCCCTGCATATACAGCTCGACATTCTGGTTATAAAACGCAGCCGTGGCCAGCTCATCAATTTTAGCCTGTGCCAAAACAAAACGGCTGTTCTGGAACTGGCCAATTTTCTGACCAAAAGCCTGACGTTCCTGGACGTATTGCGTGGTGATGTCAATTGAACCGCGGATAGCGCCCAAGGCGGTGGCGGCAATCGCGGTCCGTTCACGTGGCAATTCCTGCATTAAATAAGCAAAGCCCTGTCCCGGCTGGCCCAGTAACTGTTCTTTAGGTACCTTTACATTATCAAAGAACAATTCCGAGGTGTCCTGAGCGTGCAGGCCAATCTTGTCGAGGTTGGTGCCTTTCTTAAAACCATCCAGATGGGTATCGACTAATAATAAAGACACACCTTTGGCGCGTGCCTGCGGATCGGTCTTTACCGCCAGCACCACCAGATCGGCATGTTGGCCATTGGAAATAAAGGTTTTAGAACCATTTAAAATATAATGATCATCCTGCAAAATGGCATGACTGCGCATGGCTTGCAGGTCAGAACCGGCACCCGGCTCGGTCATACCAATCGCACCGACCACTTCACCACTAACCATTTTGGGTAGCCAGTACTGTTTCTGTTCTTCTGAACCAATATTTAAAATATACGGTGCAGCAATTTCTGAATGACAGGAAATACCGGTAGACAGTGCGCTATAACCGGCACGTGCCGATTCTTCCACCAGCATCAGCGAATAATGGGTCGGTACACCATAACCGCCATACTGTTCCGGTACATCTACACATAAAAAGCCGTTTTCACCCAGCTGGTTCCAGACCGAGCGCGGCATAATCCCTTCCCGTTCCCACTGTTCATAATGCGGGGCAATCTGTTCACTCATAAAGCGGCGGAAGTTGTCACGGAATAATTCTAAATCTGCATCATAAGCCAGCATAGTCCATCCTTGTAGGGTATACATTCTTGTTTTACATTCAGCCCCATGCTATGCATTTTAAAGCGTACTGTCATGGCTTTTCCCGGCTTTTTTATTGACTGCCAAGTAATAAAAAAGGAAGCCGAAGCTTCCTTTAGTCACCGCCCTGCTGTTAAGCCGAAGCAGATTGCTGGTTTTGTTCTGCCATCTTGCGGTCAATTTCTTCCGGATTATTTAATGCATATTGCAGCTTTTCCTGATCTAACTGACCGACCCACTTCGCTACAACAATGGTTGCCAATGAGTTACCCACCAGGTTAGTTAAAGCACGTGCTTCAGACATAAAGCGGTCAATACCCAGAATTAGCGCCAGACCGGCCACCGGAATCTGACCCACAGCCGCCAGTGTTGCCGCCATCACAATAAAGCCTGAACCGGTCACCCCTGCTGCGCCTTTAGAAGAAATCAACAGCACCAGCAATAAAGTAATCTGATGATGCAGTTCTAAAGGTGTATTGGTGGCCTGAGCAATAAAGATTGCGGCCATGGTTAAATAAATCGAGGTACCATCCAGGTTAAAGGAATAACCCGTTGGAATGACCAAACCCACCACCGATTTTTCACAGCCGGCAATTTCCAGTTTCTTCAACATACGCGGTAGTACTGATTCTGAAGATGAGGTCCCCAATACAATCAGTAATTCTTCGCGAATCATGCGGATCATTTTTACGATACTGAAACCGGTCATGCGCGCAATACTGCCGAGTATGATAAAAATAAACAGCACACAGGTCAGGTAGAAGCAGATAATTAACTGCGCCAGTTGCGCCAGACTGCCAATCCCGTATTTACCAATAGTAAAGGCCATCGCACCGAAAGCACCAATTGGCGCAACTTTCATGATCATGTTCACAATGTTAAAGAACACATGCGAAATCTGATCAATCAGTTTCAAGACCGGCTTACCTGCTGGCCCTAAACGGTGTAAGGCAAAACCAAACAGGATGGCAAACATCAGCACCTGCAGGATTTCACCCTGGGCAAAGGCACCGACCACGGTATTTGGAATGATATTTAACAGGAACTCGACTGTAGATTGCGCTTCACCAGTTTCTACATATTTTGAAATACCGGTGGTATCCAAAGAAGCTGGATCAACGTTCATGCCAACGCCTGGTTTCCAGACGTTAATCACCACCAGACCAATAATCAGGGCGATGGTAGAGACAATTTCAAAATACAGTAATGCCACGCCACCGGTTTTACCCACCGATTTCATGCTTTCCATACCGGCAATACCACTCACCACGGTACAGAAAATCACCGGCGCAATAATCATTTTGATTAAACGGATGAAGCCATCACCTAAGGGTTTCAGCTGCTCACCTAGACCCGGAACATACTGTTCCACGCCATTAATAATTTGTGTGCCACTAGGAGAATAATGACCGACGAGAATACCTGCAATAATTGCAATAATCACCTGAAAGTACAGGGATTTATAAATAGGTTGTTTGGCCATAACAGATCTACTTTTGTTCTTGTCCAGAGGACAAATACCCTTGATTTTTTACCCACGACCTGTTCTGCCTGTTTTTAAAACAACAGGCATACGCTGCCTTGAGCCATGGCTCAAAACATTCAACGCTTTATTTTCATCGGCAAAAGTCGGGCTTACTTTGAGCCGCCAGAATAAACAGGCTCAAACGCAAAAGCGGCTTTTTAGAACAGGAGATGAGTAAAAATAAAAAACAATATAAAACGCTGCGAATTTTACCTAAAATTCAAATATAGTGCTGCTAAAAACAGCGAGAACTGGCGAACTTTAAAACAGAAGCAGCTTAGACATTAGTCTAAATCCGAGCAAAGCATACGGTTTTTAAAAAGCCGCAAACATGTGTATATTGTGGGAAGCGACCGGCGCCATTTATTTGAGATTCAGGCAGTTACATGAGCACGAAAAGAAACATTTATAAAGACATTGAACATCCTTTTGCCCAGTACGTACGTATTGTGGGAAAAGGCAAAAATGGTGCACGTTCCCTCACCTATGAAGAAGCCTATCAGGCCTTTTCCATGATCCTGAAACAGGAAGTACTCGATGTTCAGCTCGGTGCTTTTTTGATGCTGCTGCGGGTCAAGGAAGAATCGGTCGATGAACTGGCCGGCTTTGTTCAGGCCACCCGTGACCAGTTGCAGTTTAAAGCTTTAGATGTAGATCTGGACTGGTCCTCTTATGCCGGGAAACGCAAACATTATCCGTGGTTTTTACTGGCCGCGCTGACCCTGGCCAAACAGGGTTTTAATATTGTGATGCACGGTGCTGCCGGGCATACCATCAACCGGGTCTACACCGAACAGGTGCTGGAATACTTAGGCTATCCAATCTGCCAGTCAGATACGGAAGTCGAACAGCAATTACAGCAGCGTCATTTTGCCTATCTGCCTTTAGACGTGATTTCTCCGGTGCTGGCCGATTTGATTGCACTGCGGAATGTGATGGGCTTGCGCTCTCCTATTCATACCCTCGCCCGACTGATTAACCCCTTTAATGCCAAAGCCACCGTGCAGGCCATTTTCCATCCGGCCTATCGCAGTTCCCATCAGCAGTCGGCGTTTAAACTGGGCTATCTGAACAGTGCGGTGATTAAAGGTGAAGGCGGCGAATTTGAACGGAATCCGGATGCCAAAACCTTAATTTGTGGCATTCGTAACGGCGAGCTGTATGAACATGAATTGCCAAAGCTGACCGACAACCGCAGCCCGATTGAAGAAGAACTGGACCTGGCGGTATTTAAAGCCGTCTGGGAAGGCCAGCAATCGCATGACTATGGTGAAGTGGCGGTGGTGGAAACCATGGGCATCGCGCTGTATACCATGGGCGTCTGCGACAGTTTTGCAGCAGCCATGGACAAAGCACAGCAATTCTGGGCTGCGCGTTTAAATGCTTAAGCCACAAAAGACTGCCAATAAAAAAGGTAAGCCGCGGCTTACCTTTTTTGCATGAATCCGTTTCCTTAAAGTTTAAATAAACTTGATCGGCTGGAAATCTTCATTTTTGTGATGATCATCATCACATTGTTCACCTTCTTCCTTGGTGCCGCGGTCAATATAACCACTGCGTTCGGTTTCCGGTAAATGCTGGATTTCCCAGGCATATACAGCCTGCATACAAATTTCGCGCTGCTCTTTGGTCAACGCCACACCATTCGGCCATTTACCAATCTCTACCGCGGTTTTTAGACGACCAACAATTTCAGGATTGAGTACGGCCAGCATCTGTTCAATATTCATCATAAATCCTGCTGTTGCAAAGAATCAAAATCTTGGTTCCAGCCGAGCTTGGTACGACATGCCATATAGAAATCATAACCCGGTGGATGAAGTAGGTTTAACTTATAGGGATGCTTGCGGATATGCAAACTGTCCCCGACACTGAGTGAAACACTGTGCTGACCATCGGCACTTACCATTGGCAAGACACGGTTTTCACGAATCTGTATTTTAATTTCACTTTGTCCACCCACCACAATCGGGCGTGAAGACAAGGTATGCGGATGCATCGGTACCAGCACAATCGCATCCATACTCGGATGCACAATCGGGCCACCACCAGACAAGGCATAGGCGGTAGAACCAGTAGGCGTAGATACAATTAAACCATCACTGTGCTGACGATAAACATACTGACCATCAATATTCAGGTCAAAATCAATCATGTGTACCGATTTACCGGAATGCAGCACCACATCATTTAAAGCCACTGCTTCATAAATGACTTCACCTTTGGAGCGTACTTCCATTTCCAGCAGGAAACGGCGGTCCAGCTGAAACTCGCCTTTTAACACCTGATCCAGCTTGAAGATGACTTCCGTGGGTTTAATGTCGGTCAGGAAACCTAAACGGCCACGGTTTACCCCGATGACCGGCGTATTGTATTTGACCAGTGCGCGCGCTGCATGCAGCAACGAGCCATCACCGCCGACCACAATCACCAGATCAACCACTTCGCCCAGTAAGGCGCGGCTGACGGTTTGGGTGTTCGGATAAGGGACCAGTTCTGCTGTTTCTGCATCAAATACCGGATGCAGGCCTAAATTCAGCAGATGATCATGAATTAAACTGAGCGTTTCTACGACCGAAGTTTTGCCAGGACGTCCAATCAATCCGATATTACGAAAGTTCTTGTGTGAAATTTGCACCTACGACATCGCTCCGCTACGATCCGTTGACTATAATAGCACTAACCCGAATGTTTTAAAAAAACTTTAGAAATCTGAATCCAACCGTTTTTTCTCCTCGATTGGCCGCTTCATTCACAGATTAAATATTGCAAATTATGTAAAAGCTTCGCATGATTAGCCTAATTTCTTAGGGTTTTATTGCGATTTATGAAGTCTGAACGTGGCATAGGTATTATTGCACTTCTATTTTGTATACTGGTGATTGGGGCATTTCTGGCATTAAGTATCTACCTGATTCGATTAGATAATATTGTTAGAGATAAATTTGAAGGACAGCGCTGGGACATTCCAGCCAAGGTCTTTGCTCGTCCGCTGGAAATCTATACCAATGCACCGCTCAATAAAGCCGATTTCGTGCAGGAATTAAAACTTTTAGGCTATAAAAGCGCAGAAAGCTATAACAAAACCGGCAGCTATGTCGATGCGGGCGACACCTTGTTTGTACATACCCGCGGCTTCGATTTTGGTGAAAGTGTTGAACCGGAACAGGTACTCAAAGTCAGCTTTGCCAATAACCAGATTGCTGAAGTCAGTGCAACCAAACCATCAACTACCGGTATTGCCCGTTTAGAGCCCATGCTGATTGGCGGGATTTATCCGCAGCACAATGAAGACCGGGTGCTGATTAAACTGAACCGGGTGCCAAAACCGTTAATTGAAGCCTTAATTGCCACCGAAGACCGTAATTTCTATCTGCATCATGGCGTGTCGATTCGCGGGACTGCACGTGCCATTGTCAGCAATATTACCGGCGGGAAACGTCAGGGCGGTTCGACCCTGACCCAGCAACTGGTGAAAAACTTTTATCTGACCCCGGAACGTACATTAAAGCGTAAAGCCAATGAAGCGCTGATGGCGATGCTAATTGAGCTGCATTATGACAAAGATGAAATTCTGGAAGCCTATTTAAATGAAGTGAACCTGGGTCAAAACGGCAACTATTCTATTAATGGTTATGGTCTGGCCTCACAGTTCTATTTTGGTCTGCCGCTGCGTGAACTGAATATTGCCCAGCAGGCTTTTCTGGTTGGTCTGGTGCAGGGACCGTCTTTATATAATCCATGGCGTAATCCGGAAGCGGCAGAAAAACGCCGTAATATTGTACTGAACAATATGCTGGTGATGGGCTATCTGACGCAGGAACAGTATGAAACCGAAACCGCGCGTCCGTTAAATGTGATTGCCAAACCGACCATGGGCCCTGCCCGCTTCCCGGATTTTCTGGACATTGTGCGTCGTCAGTTACGTGCTGAATATCAGGAAGGTGATCTGACCAATCAGGGACTACGGATTTTTACCACTTTAGACCCAATTGCACAGACCAAGGTACAAAGCGCATTTAAAGAATCAGTAAACCGTCTGGCCAATGCCAATCCGCGCCGTTTAAAAGATTTGCAAGGGGCGGTGCTGGTGTCCCATCCTGAAAATGGTGAACTGGTGGCTGCAGTCGGTTCTACCCAGGACTTTACCGGCTTTAACCGTGCGCTGGATGCCAAGCGTCAGGTCGGCTCGCTCTTGAAACCGGTCATCTATTTAAGCGCACTAGAATCGGGTCGCTATAACTGGGCCAGTCCGGTACAGGATACCGAAATCAGTATTCCATCTGCCGGCAAGTCATGGACACCGCGTAATTACAGCGGCAGCGAACATGGCGTAGTCCCGATGGCGCAAGCGCTGGCCAATTCCTATAACCTGTCGGCGGTACGTTTGGGTCAGGAATTTGGTCTATCGACCTTCCGTAACCATCTGATTAAATTTGGCGTCAGCAGCGAAAATATTCCACAGTATCCGTCCATTTATCTAGGCGCGGTCGATTTATCACCTATGCAGGTGATGAATATTTATGGCAACTTTGCCACCGGTGGGTTCCAGTATCCAACCAAAGCCATTCGCGCGGTGGTCGATTCTAATGGTCGTCTGCTCGAGCGTTATGGCCTGTCAGTACAGCAGACCATTGAACCGTCTGCGGCCTATATGCTGAATTATGGCCTGCAACAGGTAATGAGTGCAGGAACCGGACGTGCAGCCTATAACAGCCTGTCCAGCGATTTAAAACTGGCCGGTAAATCGGGCACCACCAACGATACCCGCGACTCCTGGTTTGCCGGTTATTCGGGCAACTATTTAAGTGTGGTCTGGTTAGGGCTGGATGATAACAAAGTCACCGGTTTGACAGGTTCATCGGGTGCCCTGCCGGTGTGGAGTAACGTGATGCGTCAACTGCGCCAGAAGCCGGTAAATCTGCGCCAGCCGGACAGCGTGCAGTGGCACTGGATTGACCGTGACTCTGGTCACTTGTCGGCTCAAGGCTGTGCCGGTGCGATGTATATTCCGATTTATCGTAATCATGTGCCGCGTCAGGCCACCGCCTGTGGTTTACCGCATTATCAGGTTGAGCCGGTTTACAATTCGGATACCGAATATTACCAAGCTGTACCTGAAAGCAGTGACAGTATCGAGAATTATATCCAGGAAAGTGAAGCCGAGATGGAAAGACAACTTTCCGAAAATGATGCACGCATCATTTCAAGCGGCAGTTATACGCAATAAGTGGACCCTTAATTAAATGACCTTGAAATATCTGATCTTGGGGATGGGACTGGCTGGACTGGTGGGCTGTCAAAGCCTGCCGGAATCCAAGCCGGCACCGCAACCGGACCAAGAAAAAACGACTGAACGAAAAACCATTCACACACCCACCGGCGTGGTGATTCATCCTTATGAACAGGAAGAAATTCAGCGCAAGAAATTACAGGTCGTGGTTCCTGAACAAAAAGTACAGCAGCGTTTTGAAGATGGCCGCTCTTTACCAGCGTTTAAGAAACTGATGCAGCAGACCCAGACGGCTTATCGTCAGGGACAATGGGCGCGTGCCGAAGCTGCCGCCTTACAGGCACAGCGTCTGGCACCGCAATCGGCTGAAACCTATATGTATTTAGGGCTGGTGGCGAACCAGAAAAAACAGCCGAAAAATGCAGAAGCCCTGGCCCGCCGTGGTCTGAGCTATGCACAAACACCGGCGATGAAACGCCAATTATGGCTGATTATTCAAAAAGCCGGCCAGCTACAAAACAATAGCCGTACCGTGCAACAGGCACAGCAAGCGCTGAAACAACTTTAGTCTGAAGCGCTATCCAACGCATCCATAAAGCGGATCCCGGCAATACCATAGGCATGGTGTTGCTGGGCCTGCGCCAAGTCCTGCCGATGCATCCCGCCTAAGGCAAACACCGGAATATCGACCTGTTTGGCCCAGTTCTGAAATTGTGCCCAGCCTAATGCCGGAGTATCCGGATGGCTGGCTGTTGGCAGCACCGGACTTAAAATTGCAGCATCACAGCCAATATTCTGCGCATGTTGTAACGATTCCAGATCATGACAGGCAGCAATATAACGCTGACCGGCCTGCAGGCTGCCCTTGTGCAATTGCAGACATTGTTGCTGCTTTAAATGGATGGCAGCGACCGAGACCTGCTGCACGCTATTCAGCTGCTTCCACAGTTCCAGATTAACAATTAATGATTTTAAACAGCCAATATTCTGCTCAGCCAGTTCAATACTGCGTTCCGGTGCCGGTGCGACACGCCAGTACAGCAGTTGCTGGGTATCCGGGGTATCCAGACAGTTTAAGTCTTCACTAATTTTGATACATTCAGGCCAGTAGAGGCGTTGCAGCATACGCTGGTTGGCTTGCGGGAAATTCAAACGAGCCAAATCCTGCCGTTTATACCAGGTCCACGACTGCTGGATGTCTGAGAGCAACGCCGCCGGCACAAAGGCATGGAACACATGCAAATTGACAATCACATCTTCATATTCATGCCGGATAAAATCAAACTCATGCCACTGGATCAGGTCAATGCCTACTTCTTCGCGCACTTCACGGCGACAGGCCTGCACCGGGGTTTCATGCTGCTCTACCTTGCCGCCGGGAAATTCGTGCTTATTGCCCTGATGCTGTTTGGCCTCGCGCCAGCCGACCAAAACCTGGGTCTGATGCAATAAAATCCCAATCGCGATATGTAGATGTGGCTTTGACATGAAACGTCCTGTTTTAAAAATATGAGCAAGTGTAAGCAAATTTATACTTTTTATAAATTCCCCAAATCAAGCATTGACAGATATATTTGATAATGATTATCATTTATATCGTTCAACATACACCACGGAGTCGAAGGAATGAACGCACCATTTAGCCTGTTTAGCCGTAATGCAGATCAACAGCATGCCTTACCAATGTTACATTCTAATAACCTATTTGCTCTCGGTCGTGAAATTCGCATCATGCATGCCGGAGAAGAATACCGCCTACGCCTTACCCGTAATAATCGCCTCATTCTCACCAAATAAGAACAATATCTGAATAATAATAATCGTGGGAAGCAGCAGTATGAATCAGCGCATACTGCTTTTTAACTGCCCATGCGTATCTCAAGATTGAACTCAATGTTGTTATTTTCGATTTTGTTATTTTTGCTTCACACCGGGCAAACTCAGTTCCACCAGTAAACCGCCTAAAGCTGAACGGCTAAACTGCAATTGGCCCTGATGCAGGCTGATAATCTTTTTACAGATCGAAATACCAAGACCACTGCCTTGGGTTTGTGTGCCCAGCGCCCGATAAAAACGCTCACCCAGACGTTGTAACACCTCATCACTGATCTCTTGACCATTATTTTCAATACACAGCTGCACCTGTTCAGCATCACCATTGATACTGACCACCACCTCACCCTGTTGCGTGGCATAGCGGATGGCATTGTCGATCAGGTTACGGATACAGGTATATAGCAATTCCGGATTGGCCTGAATGATCGCCGGTTGTAGCTGCAAGCGCGGTTTAATCTGTTTTTCCAGACTAAACGGTGCCAAGGCCTCCAGCACATCCAGCACCAGCTTTTGTAAATCAACCTCGGTTATAGGCAAGTCTTGTAGATGTGCCGGGTCTAAACGCGCCAGTAATAGCAGATTCTCCAGTACCTGAGTGCCGCGGTTGACATCGCGTTGAATCTGGGCCAGATCTTCCGCTAATTGCGGTTGATCCTGATATTTGCGTTTTAACACCTGCAAGCGCATTTGAATGGCAGAAAGCGGCGAACGCAGTTCATGTGAGGCGTCAGAAGTAAAACGCTGCTCGGCTTCTAAAGAATGTTCCAGCCGGCTAAGCAAACGGTTTAACTGCTGCACCATCGGCTGTAATTCCAGTAATTCTGGCTGGGTACTTTGTACCGGACTCAGGTCCTGCACATGCTTTTGCGCAATTTGCGCAGACAAAGCCTGTAAAGAGCGGAACTGTTTACGAATAGCAAAATGTACAATGCCCCATTGAATCAGCCACAATAAAATTAAAATCGCGGCATAGCCCAGACCTGTGGCCCAGATTTCCTGGAAACGCACATTCATTTTCTGGGTCATCAGTACGCTTAAGTCATCATCACTGGCCACATAAACGCGCCATAAACGCTGATTCGCCCAGACAAAGGAAAATCCCTCTTCCTGCTGTGTGATCGTAGCTGGTGCTAAGGGAAAATCTTCTGTTTCGGTCAAGGTCTGCTGGCCCAGTCGCAGCTGATAATGCATCTTGAACTGTTCAGTGAGTTCATCGACCTGCTCGCCGGCGCCACTGCTAATATCCTGCAATAACAGCATATCGGCCGCTTCATCCATGATTTCATCTTGCAGCTGCATGGTCTGATAAATTGACACGGCAAACAGCAGCACCAGTGCCAGCAGGCCGGCAATCATCGAACTCAGTACCGAGGTTTTAACTAGGGTTTTCTGTAAAGAAACCGCACCCGTTTGCTTCATTTACGCCTGTTCCTGCTGCATGCGATAGCCCAAACCGCGAATGGTTTTAATTAAATGGCTGCCAATTTTTTTACGCAGTTGATAAATAAACACTTCAATGGCATTGCTTTCAATTTCATCACCCCAGGCATACAGCGATTCTTCCAGCTGTTCCCGGGTTACGATATGCTCGGGCTTTTGCATTAATTTATACAGAATCTGGAATTCCTTGGCGGTTAAATTCACCGCGTGGCCATCTTGGGTTAAGGTTTTGGCTTGAGTATCTAACAGCAAATTGGCAAAACGGATCTGATGATCGGGCTGGGTCTGCCTGGTACGTAACTGGCTGCGCACCCGTGCTGACAGTTCTTCCAGACTAAAAGGCTTGACCAGATAGTCATTGGCGCCTAAATCCAGTCCATCGACCCGGTCCTGAATGCTGTCTTTGGCGGTAATAAAAATCACCGGGGTATCCAACTGTTTGCGGCGCAAAGCGGTCAGAATTTCATCGCCGGTATTGCCCGGCAGGCCACGATCCAGCAGCACACAATCATAGTGATGCTGCTCAATGGCCAAAATGGCATGATTGCCACGCTCGACCCAATCGACGTTATAACCGTCCATTTCCAGCCAGGTTTTAATACTTTCTGCCTGAGAGGCGTCATCTTCTGCCAGTAAAATACGCATTGGTTCTACTCTAGCTTTTTTTACATCATGCCTGATTTTTCACAAGATTCAAAAAAACCACATGCATGGAGCATGTGGTTTTGTGTGGAGCTGCAATCAATCTGATTAAAAGGTCGGCTTAGAAACGAACCTGCTCGACATCAATTTCAACACGTTTAGATGGTTTATAATCAATGTCCACTTCGCCAGTAATCACCACTGGAGTTTTGGCAGAAATCGCTTTACCATTCCACAGGTCATCATCAATATCTACTGTGATGGTGCCAGTGCTGTCGCGGAACTGGTATTTTTCATCACCAATGGCTTTTACGATATAACCTTTCAGCTGAACATTGCTGTCATCTTTCATGGTTAACGCCTGTTTCACCGTGGTTGCTTGCGCCAGTGCAGACTGGTTCACTGCGGTATCTGCAACAGCAAATGTAGTTGCGCCCACTAGACCTGCAGTTAAAAGTGCTTTTGAAAATAGGTTCATCTGTCTTTCCTCATTCAGTGTTGTTCGTTTCGATGTAGTCATTAAAACAAAGCAAGATGAGCTGAATCTTAAGATTTCCTCATATTCAAAAATTTTTCACTTTTTTGGGTTTTAGTTTAACGGTACCACCCGCAGTACTTCTTCCAAGGTGGTAATACCGGCCATGACTTTACGCGCCCCGGCAATCCGTAGTGGCTCGATGCCTTCTTTTTTGGCCTGCTGGCGTAACTGAGTCAGATCAGCATTGGCACCTATCAGCTGTTTGGTGTCCAGACTCAGGGGCATAAACTCATAAATCCCGATCCGGCCTTTATAACCGGTCTGACGGCAGGCTTCACAGCCCACCGGCTTATAAACTTTTTCCGGCATCTCCATGACATAGTCAAACGTCAGATGTTCCCATTCATTGGTATTAATCATGCCTTCCTGTTTGCAATGCGGACACAGCTTGCGCACCAGACGCTGCGCCAATACCCCCAGAATGGTGGCTGCAGTTAAAAAAGGCTGCACACCTAAATCATGCAAACGGGTCAGACTGGACGGCGCATCATTGGTATGCAAGGTCGATAACACCAGGTGACCGGTTAATGCCGCTTGAATGGCCATATTGGCCGTATCCTGATCACGAATCTCCCCGACCATAATAATATCCGGGTCCTGACGCATCAGCGCGCGCACGCCATCGGCAAAGCCCAGCTCAATGCCCTGATTGACCTGCATCTGGTTAAAGCTCGGTTCAATCATTTCAATCGGGTCTTCAATGGTACAGACATTGACTTCATCGGTGGCCAGCTGTTTCAGTGATGAATACAGCGTGGTGGTTTTACCCGAACCGGTCGGCCCGGTGACCAGAATAATGCCATGACTATGACCGGTCAGACTTTGCCAGCCCTGTAACAGACGTTCTTCAAAACCGAGCTGCTGGAAGCTGCGTACCAGCACTTCCGGGTCAAAAATACGCATCACCAGTTTTTCACCAAAAGCCGTCGGTAAAGTCGAAAGACGCAATTCGGTTTCCTGACCTTTGGGAGTACGGGTTTTTAAACGGCCATCTTGGGGTTTGCGTTTTTCTGCCACATTCATGCGGCCGAGAATTTTAATCCGTGAAATGACCGCAGTTAAGGTATTGGCCGGCATGTTATAAATGGTATGTAGTACGCCATCAATCCGGAAACGGATTTTACCCTTGTCTTTACGTGGCTCCAAATGAATATCACTGGCGCCCTGTTCAAAAGCAAACTGCAGCACCCAGTCCACCAGTTTAACAATATGCTGGTCATTGGCATCGGGGTTTTGGGTATCGCCCAGCTGTAATAAGGCTTCGACACCTTTATTTTCACGGTCATGTGCTGCGGCTTTTTGTGAACCACTGACCGCACGACTGACCTGATAATATTCTACCAGATAACGCTGTAACTGCTCTGGACTCAGCAGCACGCGCTGGATTTTACGCGGCAATAAACTGTGTTCTAAATTGGCGACCCAATCGGTCATAAACGGCTGATCGGTGGCAATGAACACCGCATCGGGCTGAATCTCTACCGCCAGAATTTTATTGCGCAGGGCAAATTCCTGGGACATCACCGCGGTTAAAGCGGCCACATCGGCCTTTAACGGATCAATCACATAAAAAGGCAGCTCGGTCTTTTCTGCCAGCCACTGACATAAACGGTTCAGTGTCAATGTGGTTTGGGGATGTTGCTGATCGGTCAGGTTAAAATGCGCAATCCATTGCAACGGATGCCATTTCAGCTGCTCACGCTGGCGATGCGTGGTCTGTACCAGCATTTTATCGCGTTCGCTGATCCGGCCATCTTTTAATAATTGCTCTAAACACCAGGTGGTATCAATTTCAAAATTAAAATTCATTGTTTTTGTTCCCCCAACATCAGCACACTATAGCAGAGTTTATTTTTCCCGCCTGCCTTTGCCACTGGAAAATCTGATGCAGATACGCATCAAGCGCAGCTCCTGCAAATTAAACATACAGTTCCGCATAGCAATCTTCACAGAATCAATTATATGATGGAGACGTCGCCCCACTGCCGCGGGATATAAAGATGGAATTTTTAACTACCCCTTCAATCTTGAGTACCTCTTTTCAGGAGCTGATGACCATGCTTGCAGCCGCACTTGGCTGTGGCCTGTTAATTGGTCTGGAACGTGAACGCAGCAAGCACAATGAAGCCAACCATCATTTTGCCGGGGTGCGCACCTTTGCCGTGTGTGCCTTGCTCGGTGCGATCTGCTTTTTGCTAGGGCCAGTTTTTGGTATTGTCGGGGCCGTGATTATTGGCGGAGTTGGGCTGTTTTCGCTTAAAAATCAGGTTGAAGACCCGGGTGCGACCACCGAACTGGCCTTTATTATGACCTATTTTATTGGCGCGCTCTGTTTGTGGAATATTCCGTTGGCGACTGGTCTAGCGGTTATTTTAACCGGTCTGCTCATGACCAAACACCTGATGCACGGCATTGTCAGCAAATGGATTACCGAAGCAGAGCTGCGTGATGGTCTGTTCCTGCTGGCACTGGTTCTGATTGCCCTGCCTTTGACGCCAGATACCCCCTTATGGGGCAATGTGCTCAATCCTTATGTGATTTTAAAACTGCTGATTCTGATTTTATCGGTACAGGCTTTGGCGCATATCGCCAAGCGCCTGCTGTCCACCAATAATGCACTGATGCTATCCTCAATTGCGTCCGGCTTTGTGTCCAGTACCGCCACCATTGCCAGTTTAGGCATGGAAGTGCGTTCCGGCCGCGGCGATGCCCAGATTAATGCGGGCGCGGCGCTCATGTCCTGCGTGGCGACACTGTTGCAGATTCTGATTATTATTGTGGGGATTAATCTGTCCTGGTTTAAGGTATTTGTGGTACCGAGTGCAGTGGCGATTATGATTCTGGTGGCGGTGGGTTACTGGCTGCTCAGAAAAAATACCGGCTCACAGCAAAAAGCCAAAGAAGCCGATAGCCGCATGTTTAGCCTCAAAGAGGCCGCGATTATTGTGGTCACGCTCACCCTGATTCAAGCCATGGTCTACGGACTGGATCAGGCACTGGGCAGCACCGGTTTAATTGCCGGAACCTTCCTGGCATCCTTATTTGAAATTCACGCTGCCGCTGCCGCGGTAATTACCCAAGGCTCGCCCAGCAATTTAACCCTGTTTTATGCGCTGATTTTGGGTCTGGGTGCACATGCACTGGCCAAATGCGTGAATGCCTTTTTAATTGGCGGACCACGCTTTGCCTTGTATTTTGCACCGGCCCAAATTCTGCATATGGCGGTGCTGATTGCGATGGCTTATTTTATGTTTAAGCCGGCTTAAGCGCTAACATCTGAATCAGCACCTGATCTGGCTGTACCATAAATCCGACATCAATATTGGCAAAGTGCATTTTATAGAGCCGGGTTTCATCCTCCTGATAAGCCGGACGCGGGTCTAAAGACAACACCTGTTCCAGCTCACCCAGCATCTGCGCGCTAATTTTATGCTGCTGCAACAATTGCTGTTTTTGTACAGCGGCCTGCTCTGTCCACACCACCTGTTTACGTTCAGGCTCATCCTGCGCATAGCCACTTTGCGCCTCCATGACCGCATCAGAATACTGGATATAAGGCTTGATATCTAAAATCGGTGTACCATCGAGTAAATCACTCCCGGTCACATAAACCCGTACTGCCTTGCCGACTTTTTTCACCTGTTTTAATTGCACCACTGACAAGCCCACCGGTGACGGCCGGTACATACTGCGTGTCGCAAATACTCCAATTTTCTGGTTACCACCCAAACGCGGCGGCCGCACCTGAGCACGGAATTTTGTCTGCTGCTGGTTTTTATTGTCATGAAATTGCCACAGCAACCACAAATGACTAAATGCTTCAATGCCCTCAAAGGCCAGCAAATCGTTATAAGGTTCTAGCATGTCAATATAGGATTCGACCTGAACCAGATTCGGCTGCCGTGGGATGCCAAACTTTTCTTTATAAGGAGATTTCATAATCCCGATAATGGGCAAGGTCAGATCAGTCATAATCACTTTTTTTGATAAGCTCAATTAAATATATTCAGTTTATCGAGTATGAATTTAGATTAGAATAGCAACCTGTTCTAATTTGATAATTTATTGAGACCTTTAATGGCTGCTTTTAACGTCGAAAAGATTACTCACGTCCACCACTGGAATGACACTTTATTCTCTTTTAAAACGACTCGTGACACTGCACTGCGTTTTAAAAACGGTCAATTTGTAATGATCGGTCTTGAAGTGAATGGTAAGCCTTTGATGCGTGCATATTCGATTGCAAGTGCCAACTATGAAGAAGAGCTGGAATTCTTCTCGATTAAAGTGCCAGATGGTCCATTAACCTCGATTTTGCAAAAAGTTAAAGTGGGCGATGAACTGCTGGTTTCTCGCAAACCAACCGGAACTCTGGTACTCGATGACTTAAATCCGGGTAAAAACTTATACCTGCTGTCTTCAGGTACCGGTCTTGCACCGTTCCTGTCGGTGATTCGTGATCCGGAAACCTATGAACGTTTTGAAAAAATCATTGTTGTTCATGGTACACGTTATATTTCTGAACTGGCGTATCAGGACCTGATTCTGAACGAAATTCCAAACCACGAATTCTTCTCGGAACTGGGCGCGAAAGAAAAACTGGTTTATTATCCAACGGTAACACGTGAAGATTTCCATACTCAAGGTCGTGTCACCACTGCAATTGAATCTGGTCAATTGTTCGAGAAAATCGGTTTACCACGTTTTAACCCGGAAACTGACCGCGCGATGCTATGCGGTAGCCCAGCCTTCCTGGATGACGTTGCTGCGCTGCTTGACCAACATGGTCTGAAAGAATCTCCACGTATGGGTGTTCTAGGCGATTATGTAATTGAACGTGCATTCGTTGAAAAATAAGATTCCTTGAATCTAAAAAACCGGGCAAAATTGCCTGGTTTTTTATTCATTAAAAAAATATTTTTTCTTTTCAGAGGAAAGTTTAGTGTAATCAATTCCTAAAGGAGCAAGTAATCTCTTATAAACAAATGTTTTTCTTTCTTCTACAAATTTTTTAAAGTCATCTAAATTAGCAGTAAACTCATAACAAACTAGATAACCATTACAAATCTGATCCATTTTTTGGCAGGTCTTATAAAAGTTTAAATTAGCTTTTATATTCTTTTTATAGCCTTGTAGTTCTATAACTTTTTTATTTAACTCAGTAAATGCTTTATGAGGAATAAATAATCTATATTCATTATTAATTTTCTTAAGCTCAAGTCCTAAGAATATCAAAGTTTGAGATTGAGTATAAATTTCTGATTTGCCTACTCCAATATCAGGTATATGTAATTGTATTTTTAATAATTCGGCCCTTATAAGATCAAAGTATTTTTTAATTTCCTCTCTTTTATTAGCAAATACCACAAGATCATCTGCATATCGAATATAATTTATATTTTCTTTTGCTAATATTGCTTCAAAATCTTGTAAATAAAATGAAGCCAGCAAAGAAGCTATTGGCATGCCCTGTCTAATTCCTTTACCTTTTTTAACTTTTAAAATTTCAGAAAATTTTTTGAATTGATCTTCTGATGTTGCTTGAAGAAATTTATAATTTGGATCAGCATTGATCATCTCTTTGAAAAAATTATCGAGATTTGGAATTGCTATTTTTGTTTTAAATAAATGTAAAATAGTTTGCCTATTTAACTCATCAAAGAATGAGGAAATATCTGTTTTTAATGCGTATTTATATTTCTTTCTTAAATTTATTAATTTGTCATGTGCAGCCTTTACACCACCATTACCTTTTAAAGAAAAATCATTGGTAGCAAATCTCTTATATTGATTTGAATGAACCTCTTTTAAATAAGACATAAATAAATTCTGAATCAATCTATCCTTTACTGAAGGCACACATACCATACGGTAACTATCTTTATCTTTTGGAAGAAAAATTGGAGTGAGAGGATCAAATTTAAATTTGTTTAATTGAATAGAATTTATTATTTCTACTTTATATTTTTCTCTATCTTCAAAAAATTCATCTACTGTTATATATTTTGAATGATATTTTAAAGCTGATTTTTTCTTACCTAATTTTGTTTTGAATTTACTTAGCTCAGCATCAAACTCTTGCTGACAATATTGATAAAATTCCATTCCCGTTTCACTATGCTCTTGCAAGGTCATGGTCACATAGTTTCAGAGTTGCAGCATATCGCTTCCTATTCGTCTTACTCAACGATTGTACCTTGTCGGTCGCCATTGCCAAGTACTCGGAACACAATGATGCGTCCTGTGACTCTAGGTGCGATTGGGTGCTCGAAATATCATTCTGATTTATATTTTCAAATTTCAAAATCGAGCCCATTTTTAGACACATTCCCCATATTATTATATCAGAAAATAACTGTCCCTTGTGTTGTGTTATTGTGTATAAGCACGTGGAAATTAACAATATTTGTATTAAAATATTTCCAACATCCCAACCAATGAACACGGTCAACCCCAAATAAACTGACAAACAGATATCAGCCAAATAGATTGTGACTTTATCGATCATATTTACGCTCCAAATTTTCAAACAGCCTACATGCTTCCAAGTTTTCGCCATGACAGAAGCAGCATATCGCTTCCTATTCGTCTTACTCAACGATGAAACCTTGTCGGTCGCCATTGCCAAGTACTCGGAACACAATGATGCGTCCTGTGACTCTAGGTGCGATTGGGTGCTCGAAAGAGCATAAAAATATCTAGATTATATTTAGGGGTTATATTCTTAAATTTCAAGTATATTTTGAAAAAATAATTTTGCCTTATGCAACTTTTTATCCTAATAATTTCTCCCCCAGTTATAAAGCCGCCTTTCGGCAGCTTTGCTTTATAACGAATACGAGAATTAAGTAGTCTCATGCCCTAATGCTCGTTCTGTCAAAGCTTGCTTCACTATCTGATAACCTGCAGTTAATCCAAGACCTGCCATAATCACCGCCACAATCATATCTGGCCATAGACTGCCAGTGCCAAAGACGCCAACTGCTGCCAGAATGACTGCGACATTGCCAATCGCGTCATTGCGGCTACACAACCAGACCGATTTCATGTTGGAATCGCCATCACGAAAGCGATACAGAATCACGGCTGCCACCACGTTGGCCACCAAGGCCAATCCACCAATTACCCCCATGGTAATCGCTTCCGGGGGAATACCCTGCATATAGTTATAGACCGTTTTGGCCAACACCAGACAGCCAAACGTAGCCATGGTAATGCCTTTTAATAAAGCCACGGTAGCACGCCAGTACAGACTCATCCCCAGCACAGCCAGTGAAATGGCATAGTTGGCGGCATCGCCAAAGAAATCCAGCGCATCGGCCCAGAGTGCTGCCGAATGGGCATACATCCCGCCAAACAGTTCCACCACAAACATCAGCAAATTAATAATCAGGGCAATCCAGAGTGCGGTACGAAAACGGCCATCAGGTTTGACCGGTGCAGGCTGACATTGACAGGCCATAAAGCCTCCTGTTGCATTTTTCTATGACTGTATTATGCTCATTAGAAACTATGGTCTAACTCCAAGGTCAAGTCATGGCACATTATCTGATTCGGGATTTGGTCAAAAAAACCGGTCTGAGTGCAGACACGGTGCGTTTTTATGAAAAGAAAGCGCTCATCCAACCCACCTTAAGGGCCGAAAATAATTATCGTTATTATGATGATGACACCTTAAAACGGCTAATTTTTATTAAACGTTGCCGCGCACTGGATTTATCCTTAAAGGAAATTGAAACCCTGATTGCGCTGGAACAGCAGCCCGATCAGGACTGTCAGGCGGTAAATGAACTGCTCGATCATCATTTAGTACAGATCGAAAGCAAAATTGCCGAGTTACAGCATTTTCAGCTGCAACTGCAGCAATTACGGCAGTCTTGCAATGCCCGAACCACTATCGACCATTGCCAGATTTTAAAACAGCTAGAGGCCGATGAAACGCCTAAATCGACTTCTGATTAACCCGTTTCGACAGTTCCGCAGCCGATTCCTTGCGCTCGGAATAACGGTTGGTCAGATAGCTGGCCTGCCCGCGGGTCAATAAAGTGAACTTGTACAGCTCTTCCATGACATCGACAATCCGGTCATATAAGGAAGAGGCTTGCATACGTCCAGCTTCATCAAACTCCAAAAAGGCTTTCGGAATCGAGGACTGGTTCGGGATGGTGATCATCCGCATCCAGCGCCCTAAAATACGCATCTGATTCACCGCATTAAAGGACTGCGAACCACCACTAACCTGCATCAGTGCCAGAGTTTTACCTTGGGTCGCACGAATGGCACCGGCAGCTAAAGGAATCCAGTCAATCTGTGCTTTCAAAATAGAACTCATGGCACCATGACGTTCCGGGCTGCACCAGACCATACCTTCTGCCCAGGCCAGCAATTCATGCAATTCCTGAACTTTAGGATGTGAAGCATCACCATCTTCCGGCAATGGTAAACCTTTGGGATGGAAAATTTTAACTTCGGCACCGAAGTGCTCCAGAATCCGGCCGGCTTCCATCACCGCCAAACGGCTATAGGAACGTTCGCGGTTTGAACCATACAGCAATAAAATTCGCGGCGGATGCGGCAATGCTCTGGCCTGAACCTGCTCAAAACTCGGCTGTTCAATTAAGTCTACATCAAGATTGGGAAGTGACATCATCCACCTGTTCCATCATAAAATTTACGTTTCAGCCACAGCGAGACACTCACCAGGGCAATTAACACAGGCACTTCCACCAGCGGGCCAATAATGGTGGTAAATGCCACCGGTGAGGCCAGACCAAAGGTTGCAATCGCTACCGCCAAAGCCAGTTCAAAATTGTTGCCGGCCGCGGTAAAGGAAATGGCCGTGGTACGTGGATAGTCATTGCCCATCCACTTGCTCATCAAGAAGCTGACAAAGAACATCAATACAAAATAGATGGTCAATGGAATGGCAATGCGCAGTACATCCATAGGTAACCCAACCACATCGGCCCCTTTCAGGCTAAACATGGCGACAATGGTAAACAGCAGCGCCAGCAGGCTAAGTGGACTGATTTTGGGAATAAAACGCTGCTGATACCAGTCCAGTCCTTTGTTTTTCACCAGAATCAGCCGGGTCAGAAAGCCCAGCAAAAACGGAATGCCCAGATAGACCAGCACCGCATGGGTAATGGTCCAGAAACTGACATCAATCACCTGACCGGCCACACCAAAATAAGGCGGTAACACACTTAAGAACAACCAGGCATAGGTACTGAAAAACAGAATCTGGAAAATACTGTTAAAGGCCACCAAGGCAGCGACATACTGGTTATCGCCACAGGCCAGATCATTCCAGACCAGTACCATGGCAATACAGCGCGCCAGTCCAATCAGAATCAGGCCAGTCATATATTCCGGATAATGCTGCAGGAAAATCAGTGCCAGTGCGAACATCAAACACGGTGCAATCAGCCAGTTTTGTACCAGCGACAACAGCAGCGTGCGTTTATCCTGAAAAATCTGCGGTAAAGCGGCATAGTCCACTTTGGCCAGCGGTGGATACATCATCAGAATCAGGCCAATGGCAATTGGTAAATTGACATTGCCCATACTCATCTGGTCCAGACTGCTCGACACCTGCGGGAAATACACCCCAATGCCAATTCCGAGTGCCATGGCAATAAAAATCCACAGCGTCAGGTTGCGGTCTAAAAAGGAAAGTTTGCGGGTGCTGGCCATGACTTACTCGATATGGGAAATATTGTTGATGGCTGCAATCAGTTCGGGACGGGTCATCTGCTCAGGCTGTAACGCAAACAGTGCATCCAGACGCTTGTTGATATGCGCGACTGTTTCTAAAAAGGCCTGCAACTTGGCCGCTTCCGGCAAATCCAGATGCGATGGATCGGCAAGTCCCCAATGCGCTTTAATCGCGCCGCCCAAATACAAAGGACAGGCTTCTTGGGCAGCCGCATCACATACGGTAATCACCACATCGGGCTGATACTGCTCACAGTCATCAATACTTTTACTGGAGAGCCCTTCAGTCGACAGGCCCAGATTTTCCAGCGTCTTTAACGTCAGTGGATGGACACGACCGGTCGGTTTGCTGCCGGCGCTATAGGCTGTCCAGCCTTCTGGAGCACGACTGTTAAATAACACTTCAGATAAAATGCTGCGGCAGCTATTTCCGGTACATAAAAAGAGGAATTTCATGGTTTTACTCACAATAACTTGAAAGCGTTGCTGTCAGCGAATTCATCGGACTGACATCTTGCTCCGCGATAATATTCAGCACACTCACTGCCCACTCGGGTAAATCTGGATTCAGGCGGTAATACACCCACTGCCCCTGACGCTGGTCCAGTAAAACCGATAAATTTCTCAGCAAAGCCAAATGACGGGAAATTTTAGGTTGGCTTAAATTTAATGCCTCGGTCAGCTCGCAGACACAAATATTCTGTTTGGCCAGCACCAGTTTCAAAATATCCAGACGGGTCGGATCGGACAGGCATTTAAAAAAATCAGTTTGATTCATACAGCTTCCCCATATTTATACTTGCGAATATACGCATATCCATATATAAAAGCAATATTCCTCTTTTACCTGAGTTTTAGCATCATGGCAGCTCCAATTAAAATCTTTCACAATCCTGACTGCGGCACTTCGCGCAACACTTTGGCCTTAATCCGTAATACCGGACAAGAACCTGAAATTATTGAATATTTAAAAAATCCACCAACAGCCGAAGTGCTGGCTGACATGATTCAGCAGGCCGGTTTAAGTGTACACGAGGCGATCCGTCAAAATGTAACGCCGTATGAAACCCTGCAACTGGCTGAGCGTGATCTGAGCGATGCAGAACTGATTGCCCTGATGGTACAACATCCACTGCTGATTAACCGTCCTTTTGTGGTGACTGAACGCGGCGTTAAACTGTGCCGACCTTCTGAACTGGTACTGGATTTACTGACCCAGCCGCAGCTCAAGGCCTTTCGTAAAGAAGATGGTGAACTGGTGATTGATGAGCACGGTCAGCGTGTCAATTAACCATTTTTCCTCTCGCCTGCTGCCGCTCATCTCTCAGCGCTAGCAGGCTGAGTGCCTGATAATCCCGAGTTTTTTACTAGGTTGAATCGAAAAATTTTATCCCTACAATAAAGCCACAATTTTTTTATGCCTTTTTGATTGATCATGCATCTTCATCCCGTTACCGAACTTCTCTCTCCTGCCGGTTCTTTAAAAAATATGCGCTATGCCTTTGCCTATGGAGCAGATGCCGTGTATGCCGGGCAGCCGCGTTATAGTTTGCGTGTCCGGAATAACGAGTTTGATCATGACAATCTGGCTATTGGCATTAAAGAAGCACATGAATTAGGCAAAAAATTCTATGTGGTGGTCAACATCCAGCCGCATAACTCCAAACTGAAAAACTTTATCCGTGATCTTGAGCCAGTCGTGGCCATGCAGCCTGATGCACTAATCATGTCTGATCCGGGCCTGATCATGATGGTGCGTGAACACTTCCCGCACATGGACATCCACCTGTCGGTACAGGCCAATGCGGTCAACTGGGCTACGGTCAAGTTCTGGAAAAATATGGGCCTGACCCGGGTGATTCTGTCGCGCGAACTGTCCATTGAGGAAATTGAAGAAATCAAAACCCAAGTTCCCGATATGGAAATTGAGGTCTTTGTACATGGTGCCCTGTGCATGGCCTATTCCGGCCGCTGCATGCTATCAGGCTATATGAACAAACGCGATGCCAACCAGGGCGCCTGCACCAATGCCTGCCGCTGGGAATACAAAGTGCTGGATGCCGCCGAGGATGAAACCGGTGATGTAATTCCGGTAAAAAATCTGGATGCAGGCGGTTGCTCGCAAGATGCTGATGCGCTCCACATGCAAGCCCAGCACCAGTTTAATGAACCGGTGCTGTTACAACGCAATGAAGAAGATATGTTTGCCGCCGAAGAAGATGAGCACGGCACCTACTTCATGAACTCCAAAGATTTACGTGCGGTCCAACACGTAGAACGTCTGACCAAAATTGGCGTACATTCACTGAAAATTGAAGGCCGCACCAAATCCTATTTTTACTGCGCCCGTACCGCGCAAATTTACCGTAAAGCGATTGATGATGCTTTAGCCGGCAAACCGTTCGATCCATCCTTGATGACCCAGCTCGAAGGTCTGGCCAATCGCGGTTATACCGAAGGTTTCCTGCGCCGCCATGTGCATAGCGAATATCAAAATTATGAAAATGGCTCATCCAGTTTTGATCATCAGCAATTCTGCGGCGAAGTGCTGGAGCGCAATGGCGACTACATTAAAATTGATGTCAAAAACCGTTTTGTCGTGGGTGATTCTTTAGAACTGATGACCACCAAAGGCAATATCAGCTTTATCCTCACCGAAATCAAAGACAAAAAAGGCAATTCAATTGAGGAAGCCAAAGGCTCTGGTCATATTGTGGAAATTCCGGTCCCGGCTGATGTCGATATGCGCTATGCCCTGCTGATCCGTAATTTACCGAACTCCACTGCTGATATTTCAGCATCATCCTTGGCCTATCAGGCAGGTTAACTCATGGCGCTGCTGATTACCGATAAATGCATCAATTGTGATATGTGCCTGCCGGAATGTCCGAATGATGCCATTTATGAAGGCGACAAAATCTACGAGATTGATGTCAGCCGCTGCACCGAGTGCGTTGGTTTTTATGATCATCAAACCTGTGTTGCGGTATGCCCGATTGAATGTATTGTGCCGCATCCTGAGCATCGGGAAAGTCAGGAAGAACTGACTGAGAAGTTCAAGCGCTTAAACTTGCTTCATCCCTAAAACTGGGGTACAACAAAAAAAGGAACTGAGCTGTTAGCGATCTCAGTTCCTGTAAAAAAAACAATAACTATTTTTTGATATTTTACCGCATATAGGGCCTGGGTATTGGGGAACTCAGGCCCTATTCTAATTTTACTTACTGTCCAGAACGGATGATGTAATCAAAGGCAGACAACGATGCTTTCGCGCCTTCACCTGTGGCAATAATAATCTGCTTATATGGGACTGTAGTACAGTCACCGGCAGCAAATACACCTTTGACGTTGGTTTCGTTGCGGTCATTAATCACAATTTCACCACGATTGCTCAGCTCAACTGCTGTTTCTTTCAAGAAATCGGTATTTGGTAACAAACCGATCTGTACAAAGATCCCCGCCAGTTCAACCGTGTGCTCTTCATCTGTTGCACGGTCTTTATATTTCAGCGCTGTCACTTGTGAACCATCACCCACGACTTCTGTTGAAAGTGCATTTTTGATGACAGTGGTGTTGGGCAAGCTGTTCAGTTTGTCTTGCAATACCTGGTCCGCACGTAATTTGGTATCAAATTCTACTAAGGTTACATGCTCAACAATACCGGCCAAGTCAATTGCGGCCTCTACACCCGAGTTACCCCCACCAATGACTGCAACACGTTTGCCTTTGAATAAAGGACCATCACAGTGCGGGCAATACGCCACACCACGGGTACGGTATTCTGCTTCACCTGGGACATTCATCTCTCTCCAGCGTGCACCGGTTGAAAGCACCACAGTTTTCGATTCCAGCTTGGCACCGTTTTCCAAGGTCACTTCAACTAAACCGTTGGCTGTTTCATCTGCACCTTTAATGTCAGATACACGTTGTAGGTTCATGATGTCGACACCGTATTCACGTACGTGTGCTTCCATTTCAGCGGCAAATTTTGGACCTTGGGTTTTCTTGATTGAAGTGAAGTTTTCAATGTCCATGGTGTCCATCACCTGACCACCAAAACGTTCCGCCACGATACCGGTGTTAATGCCTTTACGTGCTGCATAAATCGCTGCAGTGTTTCCAGCAGGTCCACCACCAATCACCAGTACATCAAAGGCCGCTTTGGCATTTAACTTTTCAGCTTCTTTGGCTGCAGAGTTGGTGTCTAATTTGGCAATGATTTCTTCCAGTGTCATACGACCCTGACCGATGTGGTTACCGTCCTGGAATACCATCGGTACTGCCATGATCTTACGTTCTTCCACTTCATCCTGGAAGAATGCACCATCAATCATGGTGGCAGTAGTACCCGGGTTGTAAATCGCAATAAGGTTCAATGCTTGCACCACGTCTGGACAGTTATGGCAGCTTAACGATACGAATACATCAAAGTCCGATTGGATACCCAAGTCTTTAATAGAAGCTAATACTTCATCAGACACTTTTGGTGCATAGCCCGAAGTTTGTAACAATGCCAGAATCAAAGAGGTGAACTCATGGCCCATTGGCAAACCTGCGAAGAATACACGCGGTTGCTCACCGGCTTTGGCGACACCAAAGCTTGGTGCACGTTTGTTGTTACCATCGAAGCGTGCAGTCACCTGATCAGACAGGGCGGCAATTTCAGTTACCAGTTCTTTGATTTTGTCTGATTTGTCAGAAGCATCTAAAGTGGCCACTAATTCGATTGGACCTTCAAGGCGTTCTAACAAGGCTTTTAATTGGGCTGTAGTATTTTGATCTAACATTGCTAACGTCTCCTAAGGAGTCAAATTTTTCAATACCGCTATCATAGGCCAAATTTAAAAATAGATAAAACAGTTTGTTTTTATATTAATGATCGTTTTTATAAATTATTATCTTTTATGGATAGATTAATCTAAATTGTAACAACGCGATAGAAATCATCTACCAGAAAAAGGCTCCCACAGAAGCCTCATCATCAGCATTAAAAAATCCGCTGCTCAATTCTTAATGCCCGCTTTTTAAAACTTTGTGCCAACACAAAGAAAATCAGGCTGAAAATGGCTGACACAATCGCCACTGCAATCACCAGAATCTGTACAAACTGACTTAAACGCTCGGCTTGAACCACCTGTTTATTCACGCTTTCTGCCATTGGGGTCAGGGTTTTGCCATAAACCTGTTGCTGCATTGACCAGAGCTGTTCCGGTTTAAAGCCATACTGAATAAAATCCGGATTCTGCTGCTCGGCCTTCACCAGATTCAACACATGCGGAATGGCTGCGGCTTTATCCGGTGGCTGATGCAACAAAGCGGTTTGCGCCAGTAAATAGGATTTGACTGGTGTATCCAGCGGTGCATCTGCCAGATAACGCGCCAGCTCACTTTCTGCCAGCTGCTTGTCGTAATAGACAATTTTTTGCTGCGCATCATAGTCATCATTTTTCAGGTCATATTGCAGATAGGTCAGACCTGACCACAGCATGATAAAGGCAATTAACCAGCCGACAAACTTCAGGATAAAGGACTGAAAGCGCACATAGAAAAAGCGGATTTTCTTGAGAAAATGCACCACAAAAAAGGCGCCAATAAACGACAGCAATAATTTCAGAAACAGCCAGCCAAACCAGGACAACAGCCCCAGAAAATAATCCGGTTGCTGTTCTAAAATCGCCAGGTTTGCATCAACAGTTAAAGGAATGTGCAGCTGTTCGACCTGCGTGGTCAGGCCAAAAAAGCCATAGACAAAATCTTGCTGTACAAAAAAAGCAATAATGGAGGCAATGAACACCGTGCTGGAGGTTATACCCAGCAACATCAGATTGCGCTGGCGCTTTTTCAGCGCCAGCACACCGCTATTGATGTGCTCGGTCGGTACCGCATAATCATCTAAGGGCAATGTATTCTCCTTACGTTTGCAATACTCCCGAGCCAGCGTTTACTCAGGAAGGATTGGAACCGCTCGAACTTGATTCAAGCACCAGATGATTCAGGTTATCTTGCAGCACACGTAAACGCGTGGTTGCTTCGGCACGCTTTTGCATTCCCTCTTTTTGCACCTGAATCACATCATTGACTGTTTTAATGAGGGTGTTTTGCACATGTTCAAGCGTTTCAATATCAATCACTGAACGCTGGTTGGCCTTGGCGGTATCGACCGAGTTCTGATGCAGCAGGTCGGCATTACGGCGTAGCAGCTCATTGGTGGCATCATCAATACTGTTGGCCAGCTGCACACTGTTCTTTTGCTCATTTAAGGAAATTGCCAGACTAATCTGGTTTTTCCAGGCCGGTAAGGTAATGTTTTTAATTGCATAAAACTTGTCGACCAGCATCAGGTTATTGGACTGGATAATCCGGATCATTGGCAGGGTCTGCATGGCCGATTGCTGCAACACCTGTAAATCACTGACGCGTTTTTCCAGATTATTGGCCAGATGATTTAAATCATAAACTTTCTGGGTGGTACTCTGGTCCTGCTCCTGCGTGGTTAACTGGCCAATCTGCTGTTGGATTTCCTGCTGTTTGAGCTGGCCAGCGGCAATATAAATCCCTAGCTGTTTATATTCTTCCTGCACGCCTTCAAACATTTTATCCAGGGTATCGACACGGGTTTTTAAGCCGTTTTGCGAGGTTTCAATTTCCTTGACCAGTACATCAATCTGTTCTTTGGTGCTGTTAAAGTGCTGGTCAAAATTCTGCTTGGCACCTTTAAACTTGCTGATCAGGCTACCAAAAAAACCGGAGCTTTTCGATTTGTTGAGAATACTGCTGGTATTTAACTGCTGCGCCACCTGTACCACCTGATTCAGCTTTTGCCCGGTCGCATCCAGATCTTTATTCTGCACCAGATGAAGCAGTTCATCAGTATAAGTCGAAGTTTTGGTGGCAATATTTTTCCCATATTCCGCCACCGAATTATGGCTTAAGTCGGCCAGTTCTTTACGCGCGGCCATGACCTCATTGAAATCGGATGGCTGCAAGCCAATTTCCTGTAAATTGAGCGCCTGGAATTTCTGCTGATTTTCTTCGGTTGTGGCTTCCACCACGGCATTTACCTGTTCAGGATGGGTCATACGTCACCTTATATTTGATTCTATTTAGAGCTGTTTTCGAGTGATTTTTTTAGCGTTTTAATCAGATTTTCCCGACTATTATCAAGCTTTTCCAGCTCACTTGTCGAGCTGCTTTGCTGACTTTGTTTGACATGATATTGCCAGGCCGGAATCAGCACCTGCTGCGCTTCCTTAAACCGGTCCAACAAGGTAAATGACAGCTGCTGGCTCAGCTGCATCTGGGTAATGGCAATATCATTACTCGCCTGCAGTGTGCGCAGTGTATTTATTTTTTTAGATAATCGTTCCGAGAAGTTATCTAAAGGATGTTGATGTTTCACAAAACTTGGATATTCAGTCAAAAATTCTTCAGCGGCGACAATATGCTGCGCCATCTGCTCTCTTAAGCCACGTAACTGCTGAAAACGCGCTTGAGATTTCTGAATTTCGATCTGTAATTTCTGGCTTAAATGATTGGCCTGATCGAGTAAGCGGTCCAGCTTTTTATAATATTCCACCTGACTGGAACCATATTCCAGATCAATCCCCAGCCATTTTTGCAGCGCATTAAATTTGCGTTTTTTCAGATATTTTTTGGAATCCGCCAGCATGCGGATCAATTCTTCAATGGTTTGACTGAGCTGCTGGGTCATGTGCGGATCAATCCCGTTTAACAGCACTGCCTGCGACTGAATAAGGGCATCGGCATAATGATTTAATTTGTACTGGTCATTTAATACCGGCACCAGCTCATGACGCTTGATCGAGAGAATGGTATCCCGGTTCAGCTCCAGCTCTGTTAATGGTTCTAACACATCTATTTGCGGCATAACATCATCAGCTTGATCAAATCATTTTTTATACTAAGACTTTTATATAAAGCAAGCTGTAGCTTTTTGCAAATGCAGTAAAAGCGGAATATTTAAAATTAACAATATTTTACTGATCAATGACAGAGAGTGAATCCTCTCCTTTTCGCGCATACTTATCAAATTTTTAAGCCAAACTGCAAAGACACAAAAGCCCTCAACTGAGGGCTTTAATTTTTCGCGCAGCGGAGATTATAAATAATCACCTTCACGTTCCGGCTGATACAACACTTTATCAATACGGACTTTCATAATATGACCATCCGGTTGTGGCCATTCAATTTCCTGCCCTTCAGCCAGCCCTAAAATAGCCGCCCCGACAGGTGCCAGTACATTGACCTGGCCTTTATCGCCACGGAAGTCATGCGGATACACCAGCGTAATTTCGGTTGGTTCCGGGAAAGGTGCGATGGTCACCAGCACGCGGGCATTCATGGTCACCACATTGCTTGGCACATCTTGCGGTGCAACCACTTCGGCACGCGCCAGCTCATCTTCCAGATGTTCCATGGTCGGGGTAAGTTTAGACTGATGTTCAAGCATGGTTTCTAAACGGTGCAAGTCTTGTTCAGACAAAATAATTGTCGGTTTATCCATTCTTTGTTCCTTTATCATTATCAGCCAAAAATAAAAATAATTGATCTATTTCACAAGTGCTATGCAACTGTTATAGCAGAATTTAATCCGGCTGAATAATTGCAATTTGTTTTTTAGCACCTATAAAAAAAGCTCCCTTGAGGGAGCTTTTTCTCAAGTGCGGGCTTATTTCGCGTAAACCGGGAATTTCGCGCAAACAGCTTCAACTTTTGCTTTGACATCAGCAATTACAGCTTCATCCCCTTTGCTGTCCAGGATGTCAGCAATCCAGCCAGCCAGTTCACGTACTTCAGCTTCGCCGAAACCACGTGTGGTTACTGCTGGTGTACCAATACGGATACCAGAAGTGACGAATGGAGAACGTGGATCGTTTGGTACAGAGTTTTTGTTCACAGTGATGTGAGCAGCACCTAACCAAGCATCCGCATCTTTACCGGTGATGTCCTGTTTAATTAAAGATAACAGGAACAAGTGGTTTTTCGTACCGCCAGATACCACATCGTAACCGCGTTCGATTAACACTTCAGCCATCGCTTGTGCGTTTTTCACCACTTGTTGTTGATAGGCTTTGTATTCAGGCGCCATTGCTTCTTTAAAGCAGATTGCTTTTGCAGCAATCGCGTGAACCAGTGGACCACCCTGGTTGCCTGGGAACACAGCAGATTGTAATTTCTTCTCGATTTCTTCGTTGGCTTTAGCCAGGATTAAACCAGAACGTGGACCACGTAGTGTTTTATGGGTAGTGGTTGTAGTGACGTCAGCAATTTGTACCGGGTTCGGGTAAACCCCTGCAGCAACCAGACCAGCCACGTGTGCCATATCCACAAACAGGTAAGCGCCTACTTTGTCTGCGATGTCACGGAAACGCTGCCAATCTACGATTTGGCTGTATGCAGAGAAACCAGCAACGATCATGCGTGGTTTATGTTCTAAAGCCAGACGTTCAACTTCTTCATAGTCGATTTCGCCAGTTTCAGGGTTTAAACCGTACTGAACCGCGTTATATGTTTTACCAGAGAAGCTAACTTTTGCACCGTGAGTCAAGTGACCACCGTGAGCCAGGCTCATACCCAAAACCGTGTCGCCCGGGTTCAGTAATGCTAAGTAAACTGCAGAGTTTGCTTGAGAACCTGCGTGCGGCTGAACGTTAGCATAGTCAGCACCAAAGAGTTCTTTAGCACGGTCAATAGCCAATTGTTCAATAACGTCTACATATTCACAACCGCCGTAATAGCGTTTGCCTGGGTAGCCTTCTGCATATTTATTGGTCAGTTTTGAACCTTGAGCTTCCATTACTGCAGGTGAGCAATAGTTTTCTGAAGCGATTAGCTCAATATGCGCTTCTTGACGCGCATCTTCATTAGAGATTGCTTGAGCTAAATCTGGATCAAAGTCAGCAATAGAGATATTGGCAAACATTAGCGAGGTCCTATTCATGTAGGGCTTTTAAGCCGTGCTAAGATTGGCGCATATTGTAACATGAACTTTATATTTTTTACCCATCAACTTTAATCAGTTTTGCATAAAAATAGCCCATGTTTTTATAAAAACATGAGCTATATCATTAATTCTATCTTTACCGGAATTGAAAAAATTATTGGGTAGGCATGATCGATTTCACATCTGCCACAATCTCATCCCAATTATCGACATATACAGAGCCATGATCCCATTTCTGATCTATAGGTAAGTCCTGATCGGTGACATAATGAATTCTGGTTCCCTGCTGGCGTGCAGACTGTACCAGAAAATCAGTGACCTGTTTTGGAATGGTCGGGTCGGCAGAGCCTTGATAAATAAACACAGGCGTTGAAATCTTAACAGTTAATGGCTGTGATGCCTGGGTCAGGAAATCTTTAATTTCAGGAACCGTAGTCATAAAGTCGGTCTGAGTACGTGGATAAGCGGCCAAGTTGCCATAGGTCTGCGCATACTTCATCATTTCTCCACCGAATGCTGCGCCAAGATCAGCATTACACAGCGACTCGGCTTCTGCCGCGAGCAGATCGGTCGGGTTCTTGAACACTTCAGAGTATTGCAGGGTTGGATGACTATTTCTAAGACCTGCCGTAATTAATGCCGTGAAAGTATCTAATGGAGCCAGAATCTGTATTTTTTTGCTCAGATCTGGTTCTGCTGCTGCCTGCTGTTCTCCACCGCTAAGAATCATGCTCAGGGAAGATGCCGGCGCTATGGCCACCGCACCTTTATAATTTAATTGCGCCCGGGATGCATATTGCGCTGCACCTAAAGCCGCCTGTCCACCTTGGGAATGACCGACCACGGTCCAGCGTGTTTCAGCGCTATTGTTAAAATGTTGATGTGCCGCCACAACCGCATCGGTAATGGAGTAAGCCTGACTTTTTAAATTCAAGAACGGATGCAGCTCTTGTCCACTCGGTTCGCCCAGCCCTTCATAATCTGGAGCGACCACGGCATAACCTTCAGCCAGCAGGCGCGCAATAAAATATTCATTGCCTTTCAGGCCCTGACGGCTTGGTGCACAAATATCGGCGACGCCCGTGGTGCCATGTGCCCAGACCACAATGGGCCATCCACCAGCCGGTTTAGGCTGATTGGGTTCAAACAGCAAGGCCGTAGCTTGTGTTTCCTGCCCATTCACTCCTAGCATTTTATACGTCATCAAGGTTTGTGAAGCACTAACCGACTGTAAGACCATATTCGCATTGGAATCCTGGTCTAAATAAAGTTCAGCTTTTACTACTGGCTGGCTAATATTATGCTTCGGAATACCATCATCAATGATGACTGCGCTGTTGTCATTGTCATCATTACATGCCGTTAAAAATAAACTGCTGCTGGCCAACGCCACGCTAAGCCAAATTTTTCTCATCTGATTATCCTTATACAGGTATTATTCTAAAGTTGCGTCCTTCGCAATTTTCACTTTTACGCTGTTTGCTGCGCTCAGGCAATATCAGTGCAATTAATATATAAGTGTATTGTATTAAAATAGAGTCACTTATCTTTAAAATAGATAAGCTGAACGGCCCACAAATGCCGATTATTCGCCCGACAGCCCTGTAACTTTCAACATGATAGTGTTAGATTGCTTTTTAAATCCCTTAACAAGCGAATGAGCACATGCACGCGATTATTCTCGACACTGAAACCCATACCCTGAATGGTTATCCGATCGAAGTTGCCTATGCGCCCATTCAATTACAACAGGGCAAAATCAGCCTGGATAAATCGCAAATTTTTGACCAGTTTTATCAGGTCGATGAACCGATTTCCTATGCCGCGATGGCCGTGCATCATATTCTGGAATCCGACCTGATTGATCAGCCGCATTACACCAGCTTCTGCCTACCTGAAGAAACGCTGTATATCATTGGTCACAATATTGATTATGACATTCGCGCTATTCAAAAATGCGGTGTTGATACTTCTCATATTAAGGCGATTTGTACCCTTGCTCTGGCGCGTCTGGTCTGGCCCGATGTTGAAGCACACAACATTTCTGCCTTAATTTACATGATTAGCAAAGGCAGCGAAAAAGCCCGCGATATGATTAAAAAAGCGCACCGGGCCGATATGGATATTATTTTGACCGCCAATATCCTGATGCATATTGTGCATCATCTGCAAATTGACAGTATTGAAGCCTTATATGCTGCATCTGAAGACGCCCGTATTCCACGCGTCATGAGTTTTGGTAAGCATCGTGGTACGGCCATTGCCGATTTACCAAATGATTATATCCAATGGTTGCTGCGTCAGGATGAACTTGACCCTTATTTAAGAAAAGCCCTTGAGAACACCAACATCGTCACACTCTAAGCCCAACAATGTCATAAACACTTCATATTAGTGTAATTTTCATTCTTTATAGTCAGCCTTAATTTATTTGGGGAATAAATTAAGGCATGATTCATTATCATAAAACACAGTTGGGCATTGACGCCCTGCAACAACGCCAGCGGCAATTGAATGCACGTCAACGCCGTCTTCTGGTGCTAATTGGAACCGAAGATTTCGAGCAATTGGGCGACCAGTTTAAACAGCGTATTGCTACGCCAGAATTAATTGAACAATTGCTGGAGATGGGTTTAATCAGCTCTGCTGCGACCGAGCCAGCCGAAGCAGAAATTTTGGTGCCAGCTCAAGCCGAACCGCAAAGTGAAGCAGTCTCTACCCTACGTTCAGAAATTAAAACCACCTTAAATACGCCGGTGCCAAAACTGGTGGAAAAATGGGTCGAACATATTATTGCCCCGTCTTCAGCGGCCAAAGTGGCTGAAGCCGAACCTGCTGCGATTGCTCCAGAAATTCCAGTCCTGGAAATTGAAGTGCCGCCAGAAGTGGAACCAGAGCCAGAACCGCTGGTTGCCTTGAGCTTTGAAGACACCAAGCAATTAATGGCTAGCTTGTTACAGCGCTATTGTGGACTAATGGCCAAGCAGCTTATTCTCCGCATTCAGGCCGCACCAGATATTCGTAGCCTGAAACTGTGTCAAATGCAGTGGATTACCGAATTACAGGAATCGCGTTTGCCACCAAAAGAACTGAACCATGCTTTACAGCAGATTAACTTTTCGCTGCAGAGCCTGCAAAGTGCCTGAAGATTCATATAATTTTGCTTTGCTTTAAGTCTTTTTTCATCTAAGAATTTTCTTTATATGCGCTAAAAACCTTTATAAATAGCGGTTATTGTTCAGCTTTTAGAAAAATAATTAAAAATAAGCAATCCTTTCTTAAAACACTAAGACTTAAGACCAATAGTGAGATTGGCCACAGCACGGCATAACAACAGCTCTGTATTCTGTTGGGAATGAAGCATGTCTGCCCTGCACTACCTGCAATTTGAACCCTTTGATAATCCGATGCAACTCAGCAAAGTCGGAAACTGGGTCATCACCTTTTTAAGTCCTAAAGACGAACTCAAGCAGATTCAGCTGGCCATTACCCATGTCATTCCACGTCAGGTTTCCGCACAGTTACAGCCCCGCCGTATCATCATTCACAACACCGAACATGAACAGCGCTGGCTGATTCAGGCGATTGAATGCTTCGATAGCACTCGCAATCAGGAAATCATCCTGAACGCCGCAGATGAAACCGCCCAACAGATGCTGCGCAGCATTTTACAGGAATTTCATAAATACGATGTGGATGTCAGCCTGATTTAAAGCGGTTAGAGTGAAATCATCACCTGTTTTGAAGTCTTTGAAGATCAGGCATCGCTTTTTACAACTTTATGCATGCAAAATGGGCACAAGTCTTTTAGAATCAGGTCACTTATAAATAAAGAGTAAAGACGTATGAGTCGGCATATTCCTAAGTCTGCGAACCTCACCGCCTTAACCATTTCTCATTTTTATCCGAGCTTGGATCAATGTTTACATGCCTTGTTTCATTATCATCAAGGCCCACAATTAACGCTTAAAAATGATCCGGTATCTTCGCAGCATGTCTGTGTACAACAACGTACACAAGGTCGTTTGAAAAAAGAAATCCGCTTAAATAAAACAGAAGTTGAGCAGGCCAATAAAAATCGTCTGGCGCTTTATCAACTGTTGGCGCATGTGCTGAATCAGTTTGAAACCGCTTAGGCCAGCTTAAAACAAGAAACTTAGCAAATGCTAAGTTTCTTTCTATTCAATAATTTTATAAATATTATTGCTCTTCTGGCTTTCAAAAAATAATTCAATACTTGGCAGGATAATTTCATCCTCGACAATAATATGGTCAATTTTCTTAAATAACGGCAATTCAGCTGTTTTGGCATTTTCAGCAATCTGACGCAGCTGTGCTTTGGCATCATAACGGTGCTGATACTGATCTTCTACTTTAATATCAATTAATTGGCTCATGGTTATTTCCTCTTATCATTGGTTTTCTTGAAGACAATTTGTTATAGCATAGCTGATTCAAGTTTGACTAAACAGAGTTGTTAATTTGTTTGACAATGTTAATTCTATGCTTTATTAGGTCAGTATAATTAAAAATAAGTGATTGATTTTTATGGTTTAACATTTTATCCGATTTTTCTTATTCTTAACAATTTGCTCAATGTGACGCTCAATTCATCGTTATTTTAAGCAAGAAAAAGCTCGCATTGCTGCGAGCTTTTTTATGTTGGAAGGCTAGTGCTAGATCTATTGTTTGAACCAGAGTTACAAACTCAACAAGCTGTCATTGATCCGTCCAACTACATCGTAGCGTCTTTGTTTTGCGACCTACTGTAGGTTCACTATAGTCCCCTTCGGCTTGGATTGGCAAGCCTTCTAACATTTCTCAGCATTTGTATAGCAAAAAGCCTATTGAACAAAACTTAATCAGGCTTATTATATTTCTGTCGTGAAATTCAGCCTTATTTTTCTCAGCGCATCTGCTCTCATTTTCACCCTGCTCTATCGCTAGATTGATAGCAAACAATCGCCGGCAACAGAATGAAACATAAGTCTTTTTCTAAATTCTGCGTTATCCGTTATAGTGGACTTGAGACATTAAATTAAAAAGAGGAATTGAAGATGCAAAAATTTATTATTCTGTTTGCATTCTGCCTGTTTGCAGTTTTAGGTCTAGGTTTTATCGTGTATCAATTCTTGAGCAACATGCCAAGCGTCGAGTACTGGATTATGCTGTTAATTCCAGCCTTCGCAGTTCCTATTTTAACGGCCCTGATTGTGTATCAGGAACCGAATCATCCATAATGAATAAGCTAGATACGACTCATTGATCCCCTATTTATCAAAAGGACGCTCAATTCAGCGTCCTTTTTCTGTGATTATTTTTCTTGGATTATGTCTAGCTTTACTTGAGTTGCACCGGATCTTCGCTGGTCGATTCAATGATGTAATCAATATTTTCAACCAGGTCTTTATTAAACAGCCTGACTTTTGCCCGCGCATTGGCATATTCGAAAAACAGACCCTCTACAATTGCTTTTTCACGCGATTCTGTCATGCCAATTTCATGATCATTCGGCACAAAATAGACTTCTTCAGGAATTAATTTAACGATATAACCCATTGTTCTGACTCTTATGGTGTTTTAGTAATTTACCCTGCGACATTTATAGGCTGAAAAATCGCTTCCGGCTATGGCGAATTCATCCGACAGTTATGCTTATTTTTGATATGCCATCTCAATGCCAGTCATATAAAGAAAAAATATTTTAAAATCATATAGATTATTTAAATTTAGGTGCTTCTATATCTCACTAAACTGATCTGGTATAGCGACGAGATTTTTTCTGATTAAACAGGTTTTTTATTCAGCCTTTCTGTCCTGTTTAAAGCTTAAAACGGATGTTTCTATTTTGTGGGTGATGAGGCGATAAAAATCTAGAAAGGATGATTCTTTAATCAAAATAAAGATAAAAAATGCAAAGAAAATGCAGTTCAATGACTACTTTTTAACCAAATATAGAAAGGCAGACCAATAAGCACTGTCCTACGATGATGGTTCAGCATTCGTTATTCAAGCCAGATTATGGAAAGGATTTTGGTTCAAAACTGAAGTAAAGAGTTTTAAATGATTGAATCTTGGTAATTTTTATAGTTTTTTATTGATCAGAATTTGGTGCGCCCGGCGGGAATCGAACCCACGACCCCAAGCTTCGGAAACTTGTACTCTATCCAACTGAGCTACGAGCGCGCGTCGCACATCATAACAAAAAAATGCACAAGGTAAAGCAACTATATATAAGTTCTTTATTTTTATGCTTATGCTTTAAGCAATCGTTCCAAATATACGATGCAGAATTCCCGGTAGATTACTTGGTTTATTGGGCAATATCGCTCACAATAGCCTCTCCCTACACCATGCGAGATTTTCATGACTGATGCATTGACGTTAAGAGACTTGTCTAAAACCTATCGCAATGGGTTTCAGGCCTTAAAAGGTATCAATTTGACTGTACCTGAAGGTGAATTTTATGCGCTGCTGGGTCCCAACGGTGCAGGCAAATCTACAACGATCAGTATCATTAGCTCCTTAACCAAGAAAACCTCGGGTACCGTGGAAATTTTTGGCCACAATCTGGATACCCATCCCTCTCAAGCCAAACAGTGTCTGGGCGTGGTACCACAAGAGTTTAACTTTGGTCATTTTGAAAAAACCTTTGATATTCTGGTGACCCAGGCCGGTTATTACGGTATTCCCAAAAAAGTGGCGCAGCAGCGCGCCGAACTGTATTTAGAAAAACTGGGGCTGTGGGATAAACGTGCCACGCAAGCGCGAATGCTGTCTGGCGGGATGAAACGCCGCTTGATGATTGCCCGCGCCATGATGCACGAACCGAAATTGCTGATTCTGGATGAACCGACCGCCGGGGTCGATATCGAACTGCGCCGCTCGATGTGGGATTTCCTGATTGAAATGAACAATAGTGGCACTTCCATTATTCTGACCACCCACTATCTGGAAGAAGCAGAAATGCTATGCCGCCGCATTGCCATTATTGACCGCGGTGTGATTAAAGAAGACACCACCATGAAAGGCTTCCTGAACCAGCTGAATGAAGAAACTTTTATTTTCGATCTGGTTCAACCAATTCAGCCCATTCATCTGGATATTATCGGGGTACGTTTTAATCTGGTCGATCCGCTAACCCTGGAAGTGACTATGGACAAGGCCCATACCGTGAATGAGCTGTTCCAGTTACTGGAATCACAAGGGGTACAGGTGCGCAGTATGCGTAACAAGGCCAATCGTCTTGAAGAATTATTTGTGAAGATGGTAGAGAAAAATCTTGCAGGAGTCGCGCAATGAACTTTAATCAATTAAGAGTTGCGCTGTATACGCTGGTTCATAAGGAAATCCGCCGTTTTATGCGGATCTGGCCACAAACCCTGTTACCACCGGCCATCACCATGAGTCTATATTTCGTGATTTTCGGTAATCTGGTCGGTTCACGTATTGGGGAAATGGGCGGCTTTAGCTATATGCAGTTTATTGTGCCCGGCCTGATCATGATGGCGGTCATTACCAATAGTTATGCCAACGTCTCCTCTAGTTTCTTTAGTGCCAAATTCCAGAAAAGCATTGAAGAACTGATCATGAGTCCGGTGCCATTACATGCCATTTTGTGGGGCTATGTGCTGGGTGGAGTATGTCGCGGCGTACTGGTCGGCATTATTGTGACCTTAATGAGCCTGTTTTTCACCGACCTATACATTACCAACTGGTTTGTGACTATTTATACCGTACTGATCACTTCATTATTACTGTCTTTAGGCGGTTTTATTAATGCCGTTTATGCCAAATCATTTGATGATATTTCCATTATTCCAACCTTTGTGCTAACACCGCTCACCTATTTAGGTGGTGTGTTCTATGCAATTAGTGCATTATCGCCGTTTTGGCAAAACCTTTCTTTAATTAACCCTGTGGTGTATATGGTCAACGCCTTCCGTTATGGCATTTTAGGACATAGCGATGTCAACGTGACCGTTTCCCTAGGCGTGATTACATTATGCTGTGCTGTGTTATATGGCATTGCCTATCATTTACTCTCCCGTGGTTCAGGAATGCGTGAATAATGAGCGTAGAAAATTCTTTATTGGGTAAAGACACTCAGTACCCAACAACCTATCAACCTGATGTGCTGTTTCCGATTGCGCGTGCTGAAGCGCGGGAAAAATATGCGCATGTGGCTGGTATTCAGCAAGGTAAAGACTGGTGGCATGTCTTTGAGATGTCCTGGTTAAATGCAGCCGGCGTTCCGCAAGTTGCTATTGGCCGGATTCACTTGCCTGCCACCTCACCAAATTTAATCGAGTCGAAATCTTTAAAGCTGTATTTCAACAGTTTGAACTTTAGCACCTTTGCTTCAACAGACGCGCTGATCAATACCGTCGAGCAGGATTTATCAGTCGCGGCACAGGCACAGGTCAATCTGGAACTGTTATCTGTCGATGATCTGGCAATTAGCCATCCTGAAGGCATATGTATTGATGACTTAAGCCCGACCCGACTGGAAAATCATCCGGATGCATCCTTATTACAGCACGATGCCGAGCAAGACGAACAGGTCGAAGTGCAACTGTATTCACATTTACTGAGAAGTAACTGTCCGGTCACCGGTCAACCTGACTGGGGCACAATTTTTATCCGCTATCAGGGTAAAAAACCTTGTTATCGCAGTATTTTGGCTTATATTATTTCTTACCGTCAGCATAACGGTTTTCATGAGCAATGTGTTGAACAGATGTTTTCCGACATCTGGCAAAACCTGAATCCTGAAAAACTGATGGTGTATGCCACCTATACACGTCGTGGCGGATTAGACATTAATCCATGTCGTGTATCGGATTTAACATGGATGCCTCGCCCTATTCGTTTAGCGCGACAATAAAAAAACATTGAGGTTAACAGATGCCATTTTTTGGTTTTATTCCTTCCGAGGAACTTTTAAATACCATTCAAACTGCGCAGCAGAAAAAAAATTCAAGCGAACCGCTGTATCCATTACGTGATAAAACAGCATTAATGATTAATGATGAAATCATTGATGCCATTTTAACCGAGCTTGTCCGCCGTTTCCCGCCAAGTGACAAACGCGATACTGCGGAAAAACTGGCCGGTTATGTCAAATCCACCGTAGCGGTGTTACTCAAGCAATTGTTGAGTAAAGCCCCGAACGATGTGGTCAAGCAATCAATTGAATTTTCTGAACGCAGCCTGTTTAAAGATGCAGACGGCAACACGCGTGTCGGTGAAAGTTTAGATGCCAGCCTGGTGACCAATCTGAAAAACACCTATGCCGAAATTAAAGCCGGCAATGACATTAACAAGTCTGCTTTGGCCGAGTTGTATAAACAGTTTGCCGAAGCTACTGTGCGTCATTTTATGAGTGACTTTAATAAAACCCTCGATTTGGGCATGATCAAACGTAAAGCAGCTGATATTGGCTCAGCTGCGGTTATTAAAGCTGTACATATTGCGGTAGATAAAATTATTCCAAACCTGACCAAAGATGAACTGGTCGCGCTGGCGGAATATCATGACACCCTGTTTCATGCCTAAGCAGAAACACCTTTAATAAACCTGACTCCGGTCAGGTTTTTTTATGCCACTTTTCCCGCAACATTTCTCTATAAAGGAGGGAGGATGAAGCCCTGGTTGAACTTTGTTACAAACAGCGCACATTTTTTAGACAGGCTTTGTCACTTTTTGTATATGCGCTTGCCTGTAGCGCCAGAATGAATGTTATCTTAATTGCCTGTGTGAACTGTCTTTTTTAAATCGACATTTTTGCTCAACCTGTTTTAATTTTTAAACACCATCTGCTTTTTGTCACTAAATTGATAATACATTGGGAAATTGAACCAATATGTTGAATCGTTATTTCTATAAAAAATTACAGCGTCTTTCTTTACTTGTTGGTGCTCTTTCCTTATCCAGTGTTGTTCAGGCCAATGACTTCCTCAGCCATCCGGACTATCCAAACTTTAAGCAAAAAACCATGCAGCAGTATGGGCTCAGTTCCGAGCAAATTGATCGCGCCATGAGCGGTGCCAAAAATCTGCCAAATATTATCAACATCATGAATCGTCCCGGTGAAAGCAAACCGTGGTATGCCTATAAAACCAATTTTCTGGCTGAAAGCACCATTCAACGTGGTGTGCGTTTCAAACAGCAATATGCCGATACCCTGAATCGTGCCGAACAGCAGTTTGGCGTGCCGCAAGCGATTATTCTGGGGATTTTAGGCGTTGAAACCGGTTTTGGTTCCAATAAAGGCTCTTTTATTACCCGGGATGCGCTGGCCACTTTAGGTTTTGGCTATCCACGCCGGGCCGAATATTTCCAGAGTGAACTGTCTGCGCTAATTGCCTGGAGCTATAAAGATGGTGTTGCCACCCATTCTGTGGTCGGTTCCTATGCCGGTGCAATTGGCTATCCACAGTTTATGCCAAGCAATATTCCTAAATTTGGCGTCGATTATGATGGCAACGGACATATTGATTTAAGAAATTCAGCAGTAGATGCGATTGGCTCGATTGCCAACTATTTGGCCCAGCATGGCTGGCAGCGTAATCAGCCGATTGCATTCCCTGCCCGTTATAGCGGTTCAACTCCAGATGCAGTGATTGCCAAAGATCTAACCTTGCCTACCCCGTATGGTGTGCTGAAAAATCAGGGCATCAGTCCGCTGAATCCGATTGTGAAAATTGATGACCTCGATCTGGTCAATGTCATTCAATTACAAGAAAATTATGGTCCAATTTATTACATCACCTATCCAAACTTTCAGGTGATTACCACCTATAACCGCAGCCGTATGTATGCCACTGCACTCTGGTTATTGGGTACTGAAATTGTCAGTCGATAAGAACTTATTTTTACTAAAAAGTTACAAAGTCAAGATTTTTTTACGAGATTTTGCGCACAAAACCGACTTTTCACATACATTGTTACAATATTGGCTATTATTTAACCAAAAGAGGTAAAGGTTTGGTATTTTTTGTCATTATTTCCGTGTAAAGACTAGACACCTTTAGTAAACGATGAATATTATCCATTTCGTCAAATATGGTTGCAAAAGTGAAATAACAGGCATGATGTCTGCTATATCAACCACTTAGGGTTGATTCACGGCATCAAGCTGCAGGAGTTTTAAACATATGCATTCTTCAATTAAATATTTACTGGCGCTGTCGACGGTATTTACCTTAAGTCAGTCGCAAGCCGAAATGGTGCAATCTTCATCGTTCAATAACGACAATGAAAGCTCTAGCCTGGCTGCCCGTGTGCTAAACAAAGAAGCACAAAGCTTTAATACCCACTTCTCTAATTTAAATAGCCTTTCAATTACAGAACGTTCTGGCGATAAAATCCGCCGCGAAACCATCGCTGCAAAAATTGAAATCCCAGAAGAAGAGCCTTCTGTCATTGAAAAGTTAAACACCGTAGCATCGAATACTGTTCGTAAATTCAGTCAGACCGGTATGGCCTCTTGGTACGGTCGTCAGTTCCACGGTCGTAAAACTGCCAGCGGCGAAACATTCGACATGAATGCCATGACTGCAGCACACCGCAGCCTACCACTGAACTGCTATATCCGTGTAACCAACAAGAACAACGGTAAAAGCGTAATCGTTAAGGTTAATGACCGTGGCCCATTCCATGGTAACCGTGTAGTCGACTTATCTTACGGTGCTGCAAAACGTTTAGGCATTACCAATGCTGGCGTAGCCAAAGTCAGCATTGAACGTGTAGATGGTCCAAATTCCTAATACCCGTTTAAGCTCCTGCACCATATGACCCAAAAGCCACCTCAGGTGGCTTTTTTAATGCCCAAATTCAGGGAAAGACGCTTACTTCCCTATCCGTTTTTTGGATTTTAAATACGCTGATCTGGTCATAAAATCGAATAATCCATTTTGAAACTACAAATTTGCTTTCATTTCCACGCTTAGCGTGCTTTTCTTCCTTTTTGAATCCATAGGTAGCTTTTTATTTTTTCTGCGCTTAAAACGCATCCTATGCGCATTTAGCCCTATTCCTTTATACAGGAATTTCCCTATTTCCCTCATTTTACGATTTTCAGGTATTTTTGCCGCCCCATTTTGACCGTTTTCCGCTTCTCGTTTATAGTGAGAACATTCTTGGAAACTCAGAAAAATAATGCAAAAGGAGTACTGCATGAAAACAATTTCAGAATGGCTGGATGAATATAGCGAAAGTCATCAAAACAAGACCAATAAACTGATTCACTGGGTCTGTGTACCGACCATCTATTTTTCCATTATTGGCATCATTGCGCATTTCAGCGCCCTGCTTACTGCCCTGTTACTGGTGCTGGTCTTTATTTTTTATGCACGCCTGGATCTGGTACTGGCCGTGGCCATGGCAGCACTGACTCTGGTGATGGCCTGGTTAATCTGGATTTTACCGGTTGGTGTTGGTTTTTATATTGCGCTGTTTGTTTTTGCCTGGATTGGACAGTTCTATGGCCACAAGGTCGAAGGCAAAAAACCATCGTTCTTTAAAGATCTGCAATTCCTGCTGATTGGACCGCTCTGGTGTATGGATGCCTATTTAGGCAAGATTTTACCATCCTGGAAATCTCGCCAGCACACCACGCATCTGGATGTCCAAACCTAAAGACGCTTACACATCAGGAAGCATTTTGCTCCAATGCCGGAGGGCTTATTGATAGATGCTTCCCTGATGCTTTAACCAGCCATCGATATGGCGTTTTTGCGGATCATGATGGGTCCAGTGAATCACGCCACCTTTGTCGGTATATTCATATTCACCAAAGAACTCGACAGTATCGCCTTTTTGCAGACGGTCGATGCGTGGAGCCAAATCAATATTGTGGGCAACCAGCAAGGTTTGCCCATTGCCAAGTTCCAGAATAAAACGCTGATGGCGCGAACCTTCATTGTCATCACTTAACAGTGCCACTACTGTACCAGTAGCTTGTACCTGTACATCATTTTTTCGTTGCTGAAAGGCTTGGGCAATTTTGGCGGTATCATCCTGAACGGGAGCTTGCAGTGTGGTTTCAGACTGCTGTTGAGTGAAGGTATTTGAACCGGAGTTTTGCAGTTGTAGGTCGATACCTAAATAAGCCGCAACCAGCAGCGCAATTACTGCGCCAATGCCCATATTAGTTTTCTTCGACATTGTTCTTCCTGTTGTTGTCTTGGTCATAAAAAAAGCCCCGAAACGGGGCTTTTTCGCAAAATAAATTATTTTGCAGCAGCTTGAGCAGCAGCAACTTCTTCTGCGAAGCTCATTTCTGCTTTCTTCTCAATACCTTCACCTACTTCGAAGCGAACGAATTGAGCAACAGTTGTGTTAGCAGCTTTCAATGCATCAGCAACTTTCTTCTCGTTGTCGATTACGTACATTTGACGCTCAAGAACAACTTCGTTCAGGTATTTTTCAACCGAACCAGTTACCATTTTTTCAACGATGTTCGCTGGCTTACCAGATTCGATTGCTTTTGCTTCAGCAATTTCTTTCTCTTTCGCGATCAGCTCAGCAGGAACCTGTTCAGCAGTAACAGCAACTGGGTTGAATGCAGCAACGTGCATTGCAATACCTTTACCAGTCGCAGCATCACCTGTGTAAGCAACAACAACACCGATTTTCAGACCGTGTTTGTAAACTGCAAGGTTTCCACCTTCAATGATTTGCGCACGACGAACCTGGATGTTTTCCCCAATTTTTTGAACAAGAGCAATACGCGCTTCTTCAACAGTTTGGCCATCTTCAAGTTTCAGTTCAGCAATTTTTGCAGCGTCAGTTTCGCCAGCAGCAAGTGCAGCAGCAGCAACTTTCGCAGAGAAGCCAGCAAAGTTTTCGTCTTTAGCAACGAAGTCAGTTTGGCAGTTTACTTCTAGAAGGATTGCTTTGTTACCTTCTTGAGCGATTGTGATCGCACCGTCAGCAGCAATGTTACCTGCTTTTTTAGCAGCTTTTGCTTGACCAGATTTACGAAGGTTGTCAATCGCTAATTCGATGTCACCACCCGCTTCTGTCAAAGCTTTTTTACATTCCATCATTGCTAAACCAGTACGGTCACGCAATTCTTTAACCATGCTTGCAGTAATAGCAGTCATGTGAATCTCCTAATTCGGTAGAAAATGAATTCTTTTTAGAACAGAAACGGCCCAGAGGATACTCATGGGCCGCCTGCATACATGACGCTTACTTTGCCACCATCACATGTCGCAAAAATGACAAGCTTGCGTCAAAAACGCATTAAGCCTCAGAAGCTGGAGCTTCTTCGCCTTTCGCTTGAGCATTTGCTTGGGTTTGAGCATACTCTTTACCAGCAATGATCGCATCAGCCATAGCAGAAGCGTAAAGTGTTACTGCACGGATCGCATCGTCGTTACCCGGAATAACGTAGTCTACGTTGTCTGGGTTAGAGTTTGTATCAACGATACCGATTACAGGAATACCTAGGTTTTTCGCTTCTTTGATCGCGATTGCTTCGTGGTCAACGTCAATTACGAATAATGCGTCAGGTAAACCACCCATGTTTTTAACGCCGCCTAAAGCACGTTCAAGTTTTTCCATCTCACGGCTACGCTCTAAAGCTTCACGTTTAGTCAGCTTAGCGAAAGTACCGTCAGTGGATTGAGTTTGAAGATCTTTTAAACGGTTGATAGATTGGCGAAGTGTTTTCCAGTTCGTCAACATACCACCTAACCAACGGTGATCTACGTATGGTTGACCAGCGCGTTGAGCTTGTTCACGGATGATGTTAGAAGCAGCACGTTTAGTACCAACGAACAAAACTTTGTTCTTTTTGCTTGCTAATTGGTTAGCGAAGTTCAAAGCATCATTTAACGCAGGAACAGTGTGCTCAAGGTTGATGATGTGAATTTTGTTGCGCGCGCCAAAGATGTATTGACGCATTTTTGGGTTCCAGAAACGAGTTTGGTGACCAAAGTGCGCGCCAGCTTGTAGAAGGTCGCGCATGCTTACGTTGTAATCTGCCATTTTCTTTACCTTAAAGTTTGGGTTAGGCCTCCATATATCCGCATTCTCCACCCCAAAGGGCACCCAGAGTAATGTGACGATATATGTGCGGATTTTGTTGCCCCATCGCACAATGCCCGCGAAATTTATTCACGAAAAAGCATTTGATAAAATGGGCGGCTATTTATACCATAGTCACATATAAATTTCCAAAAGTTTTTAGAGATCATGAACAGTACTTATCAAGCGCCTCGTCGATTAATTAAAACCGCAGATGAAATTGAGAAAATGCGGGTAGCGGGACGACTGGCAGCGGAAGTTTTGGATATGATCAAGCCACATATCAAACCGGGTGTAACCACACTTGAGCTTGATACGATTTGTCACGATTATATTGTCAATGTACAAAATGCCATTCCAGCCTGCCTGGGCTATGGTGCAGCCCCAGGTCGTCCAGCCTTCCAGCATACCATCTGTACTTCGGTAAACCACGTGGTGTGTCACGGTATTCCATCTGAAAACAAGACATTAAAAAAAGGCGATATCCTGAATATTGATGTCACGGTCATTAAAGATGGTTACCACGGCGATACCAACATGATGTACATCGTTGGTGGTGAAACTTCTATTCTTGCCAACCGTCTATGCAAAGTAGCACAGGAAGCTATGTACCGCGGTATGGAAGTTGTAAAACCGGGCGCGACCATTGGTGATATTGGCCATGCCATTCAGAAATATGTCGAATCTGAGCGCTTTAGTGTGGTGCGCGAATATTGCGGTCATGGCATTGGAACAACCTTCCATGACGAACCGCAAGTGCTGCATTATGGCCAGCCAGATACCGGCATGATTTTAGAAGAAGGCATGACCTTTACCATTGAACCAATGGTAAACGCGGGTGTTTGGCAAACCAAATTACTGGGCGACAAATGGACTGTGGTGACCAAAGATCACAAACTTTCAGCGCAATATGAACACACTATTTTAGTGACTAAAGACGGTCTGGAAGTCCTGACTGCACGTCCTGAAGAAGACCTGTCACGTTTCCAGTCTTAAGCTGTCATTGGCGTAAAAACTAAAAAAATTGTCAGAAAGGTCACATTGATGTGGCCTTTTTTATCGCCTAAAACTTCAACTTAAAATAAACAAATCAAATACTTATATCAATATTCAGGTTTCATCCCTAAAAACCCTATTAGCATTTCTAGCTACACAAGTCATAAATAAGTCACAGAGCAGCAAACTTATTTCAAGAATGTTACAAATGTATAAAACAATCTTCTTCAAAAACAACAGTCTTGCTTTATCTAACTATTAAATAATGGCCCTTATAAAAACGAGCAACAAATTGGACATGGAGTCCCTTATATGAAGAAGACCTTATTATTTGCCAGCACGCTGTTGGCCTTACCTGCTGTTTCTTATGCCTCACCGTATTTTAGCCTGCAAGATGGTGATGGTTTTAAACGTTTTTCTGTTTCAGTCGGGGCATTGCATGTCATGCCACAAGGCAAGGCACAACCCTTTCAGGTTAATACCGCGGTAAAAGAAGGTGAAACTGCAAAAGTTGGAGATATCAAAGCACAAACGGTGCTCGACAATATCAAACCAGGAAGTAGCGTCAATCCTTTCTTAAAGGCTACTCTTGATGGGCTAGCTTTAATTAATGCTGATGTCGCCTCAGCACTGAGTGGAACTGCTGAAATCCGTGGACTCAGTCAATGGGATAATCCAGGTACGGGTTTAGAAGCCGATGATGTCACCACATTGGGCATCATGACCAATTACTTTTTTACCGACAATATTTCTTTTGAAATGAAAGCTGGTATTCCGCCTAAAGTCGATTTACAAGGTAAAGGAAAAATTTATGCACCTTTTTCAGCAACTGCAACACCTATGGGCGGAGCTTTAGGAAATTTAGAGCTTGAAAATGATATTTTCATTACCGATCTAGAAGCGCATGGTCCTGCGGCCTCGGCACGTGCCTGGACACCAGCATTTGAGTTTCAGTATCACTTCGGTAAAACCGGTGTAAATAAATTCCGTCCTTATGTCGGCCTAGGTTTAATGTATGCCTACTTTAACGAACTGGAAATTAACCCGCGTACCGAACAGGATCTGATTGCCGCCGGTCATATGATTGCCAATATCAAACAGGGGCAAGCCGGTGCATCACTGGAAGGTACACCAAGTAATGCCAATCCGAAAGTTGAACTTGAAGCATCCGACGCATTCGCACCGGTAGCAACAGTCGGTTTCACCTATGACTTTAATGAAAAATGGTTTGCGGTTGGTTCGCTGTCCTATGCACATCTGCAAAATGACACCACCATTACCGTGACCGATGCCACACATGGCGAACTTATTCGTTCTAAGGCCGATATTGAAGTGAATCCGATTCTGGCCTATGCCGGTATTGGTATCCGTTTCTAGGCTTTAATTTTCAGTCCATCATCAGGCAGCCTTTCGGGCTGTCTTTTTTGATGCAGCCATAAAAAAATTTTATCTTTTATTTAATTTTTATTCTATCGCCTCCCACGCGGCAATCTACTAACATAAGCAGGTCTTTCCTGGCTGCCGGACTTTTTATGTCAGATACCCGTTTTTCCAAAGCCCTGATTTATATGCTGATGGGAAGTGCCATTATTCTGGCGCTGTCATTGGGGGTACGACATGCCTTTGGCCTGTATCTGGTGCCAATGAGCCATGAATTTGGCTGGGGGCATAATGTCTTTAGTCTGGCTATTGCCATGCAAAACCTGATCTGGGGTGCGGTACAACCAATTACCGGCGCCTTTGCCGACAAATATGGCAGTAAAATTGTGGTCGCTGTTGGTGGTACCTTATATGCACTGGGTTTATTGCTGATGGCGGTCAGCTCGACCGGCTGGCTGCTGAATTTAAGTGCCGGTTTAATTTTAGGTCTGGCGCTCTCTGCCACCTCTTTTCCGATTTTACTGTCCGCAGTTGGCCGTGCAGCCCATCCTTCAAAACGCAGCCTGGCGATGGGAATTGCCAGCGCAGCGGGCTCTTTCGGTCAGTTTATTATGCTGCCGACCACGCTGCTGTTATTGCAGAATTTAGGCTGGAAAGGTGCGCTGGTGGTTAGCGCCATTTTAATGACCCTGCTAATTCCTTTGGCATGGACTTTAAAAGCACCGATGTATACCAACCCGAATGCAGCGACCACCAAACCGCAACCGGCGTTAACATTTAAGCAGATTCTGGTGATTGCCAAAAACCACAAGCCGTTCTGGTTTTTATCTTTGGGCTTTTTTGTCTGCGGCTTTCAGGTGGTGTTTATTGGTATTCATTTGCCAGGTTATTTAATTGATCATGGATTTAACGCCACCACCGGCACCATCTTCCTGGCCTTAGTCGGTTTATTCAATATTATCGGCACCTATACGGCTGGCTGGTTGGGCGGCCAATATTCCAAACCGCATTTACTGATGTGGCTGTATGGTCTGCGTGGCTTGGCCATTATCGCCTTTTTACTGTTACCGCTCAGTACTTGGACAATTTATGGCTTTGGTGTCATTATGGGACTGTTATGGTTATCGACCGTGCCACTGACCAATGGCATTGTAGCCAATATGTTCGGGGTGAAATATCTGACCATGCTCAGTGGGATTGTATTCTTCACCCATCAGGTTGGTTCGTTCCTCGGTGGCTGGCTGGGTGGCCTGAACCATGACTTAACCGGTAACTATAATGCCATCTGGATGTTCTCGATTGCGCTAAGTGCTTTTGGCGTCTGGGTACATTTCTTTGTGAATGAACAGGCGGTGGTGCATGACTAATTCAATGTCGCTGTTAAAAATTCTGATTGGCCTGTGCATTATCAGCTTTTTTATTTTATCGCTGCTGTTATGGATGAAAACCCCGCAGCTGTTTGAATACTTTAATCAGGCGTTTTGTGCACATTAATGTTTAAAAACCCGCAGCATCAACAGCAAATCCCGAAACAGCAAATTCAGTTATTTGGTTTGCTGTTTTAATTAAAAGAATATAAATCATATATTTAATTATTTTTATAGCCTTTTCATAAGTTTAGAATTTCTTCTGATTTTATTTGGCCTGCGTTTTTTTCTAAATTTTCTTGAAGCAATAACACTGAGAGAAAAACTTAAACATGACCAGTCTGACCCAACTTTCCCAAGCCATTCACCATTCACCATGCACCGCGCTGGCATCAGGCCAATCAATTCCAGGACGGCAGCGAAATCCGTATTGCTCCACACACTGACCAGGCTCTTGGTGCGGTGGTGTATGGATTAGATGCGCGCAAGGCTCAATCGGGTGAAACCATTTTCCGGCTGAAACAGGCCTTGGCAGAACATTTAGTTTTAATTTTCAAACAGCAACAGCTGGATGATTTACAGTATCTGGCCTTTACCACCTATTTCGGTTCAATTTTCCGTCCCGCTGCCGACACGCCTGTACTGGCCGCGCAGGATGATAGCGGTGTACCACCCGATATCGTGCCTGTTTCCAATGCAGTAGGACAAGGCGATTATACTGGTCATGGTGAATTAAGCCCGCATGCCGATCATCAATGGACACCGCTGCCCTCCTTTGGCTCTTTGCTCTATGCTATTGAACTGCCACAAAATGGTGGCCAGACCAGCTGGATTAATACCATCAAAGCTTATAATGCCCTAGATGCCGACACTCAGGCACATATCAACCAGCTACAATTAATTACTTACAACCCTTTTGTTCGCCGGCAGAAAACCCAAGCCTCGTCGCAAGACGGCGTTTATGGCAACAGTCCGCTGTATCGCTTTAAAGATCAACCGGTTTTAAGCCATGCCTATCCACATCCTTTGGTGCGCACCCATCCAGAATCCGGGCGTAAAGCTTTGTGGCTCAATACCCATACCGAAGTGGAACTGGAAAACTATGACGATCAGGCTGGTAGCGAACTGATTACCCAGTTACGTGCCCATCTGCTTCAACCAGAATTTGCCTATGAGCATCAGTGGGAAGTCGGTGATATTGTGTTCTGGGATAATCAGGCTACCCTGCATTCCCCCCGTCCATTTCCAGCCGAGCAGCGCCGTTTGTTAAAACGTATCAGCCTTGCCGGAAGCCGACCTTTTTAAGCAGGAACTGAACTAGAGATACTGAATATGCACCGATGTTCAGGACTTTGACTGCAGGATATTTATCCTTTTCATCCAACCATAAAAAAACCCGCAAACTGTGTTTACGGGTTTTTTAGTATGAGCAACCGCTTAGAACAGACGGTTCATACCATTTAAGGTCGCCACACGATACGCTTCTGCCATCGTTGGATAGTTAAATGTGGTTTCTACAAAATACTTGATGGTATTGTTCGGGCTGTTCATTACCGCCTGACCAATGTGAATAATTTCTGCCGCGTTATTCCCGAAGCAATGTACACCTAATACTTCTAAAGTTTCACGGTGGAACAGAATTTTCAGTTCACCAACCGTATCACCGGTAATTTGCGCACGTGCCAGATGACGGAAAGAAGCCTGACCCACTTCGTACGGAATTTTTTCTTCAGTCAGTTCCTGCTCGGTCTTACCAATTGAAGAAATTTCCGGAATGGTATAAATACCGGTTGGAATATCAGTCACCGGTGCCACATTTTCTTCGCCACTCATGTTGGCCCCTGCACAGCGACCCTGGTCATAGGCAGCAGACGCCAGAGATGGCCAGCCAATCACGTCACCAGCAGCGAAAATATTTTCTACTTCAGTCTGATATTGCTCATTTACCGTCAGCTGACCGCGGCTGTTTGGTTTCAGGCCGACATTTTCCAGGCCTAAACCATCGGTATTGCCTGAACGGCCGTTACACCACAAGATGGCATCGGCTTTGATTTTCTTGCCACTTTGCAAATGCAGCACTACGTGATCATCAAAGGTTTCCAAATGATCAATCTGCTCATTGTGACGAATCAACACGCCCTGTTCACGCAAGTGATAGGACAAGGCATCGGAGATTTCATCATCCAGATAGCTGAGCAATTTATGCTGGGTGTTAATCAGGTCGACTTTATGGTCCAGACCAATGAAGATCGAGGCATATTCACAGCCAATGACACCGGCACCATAAATGATGATTTTCTGAATCGAGAAATCCAGATCCAGAATCTTGTCTGAATCGAATACACGTGGATGGTTAAAGTCTAAAATTTCTGGACGATACGGACGTGAACCGGTTGCAATCACCAGCTGCTTAAAAATCAGGGTTTCCTTAATGCCTTCCGGACTGAATACCAGCACGGTATTTTTGTCCTGCACATAAGCACGACCGTGATAGATATCAATTTTATTGCGGTCATAGAAGCGTGAGTGAGTATCGACCTGCTGCTGAATCACTTTATGTGCATTACGCAGCACCTGTTTCATGGTGAACTGTTTCCAGTCGCCCACTTTCTGGAACATCGGATCACGCTGGTAACGGATAATACTGGATACCGTCTGACGCAGCGCCTTACTTGGGATTGTGCCCACGTGAGTACAGTTACCGCCGAGTTGCTCACGCATATCCACCACAGCAACACGCATGCCTGATTTGGCAAGTTTCATTGCTGCGCCTTCACCTGCAGGACCAGAACCTAGGACCACCGCATCATATTTAACGAAAGTTCCGGCAACCACCTCTTTTTTACGTGGCATTCAACGCTCCTTAAACTAATCTATTCTGTTTATATCTCATATGCATATTATGACTGAAAACATCATGATTTTCTGTATTTACCTAGCATATATTGCGTGATAGCCACATTTTTTAAATGAATATCGTTTTTTTCCTATTTGCACCCAAGTCCGTTATAATGGAGGCGCTATTTTTCGAATATCTCCCCCGTCAAAACAGTGGAAAAGTTGAATATGTCTGAAAACCGTAAACCAGAACAGGGTGTTAAACTTCGTGGCGCAGAAAAGGTCGCTCGTATTCCTGTAAAAGTTGTGCCTACGGTTGAAACGCCGCGCAAACCGGACTGGATTCGGGTCAAGATGGCGGCACCAGAAGAAGTTCAACGGATCAAATCGACACTGCGTCAGCAAAAACTACATACCGTCTGTGAAGAAGCAGCCTGTCCGAACCTGCCAGAATGTTTTGGTGGTGGTACTGCAACCTTTATGATTATGGGTGATATTTGTACCCGTCGCTGTCCGTTCTGTGACGTTGCCCATGGTCGTCCGAATGCACTTGATCCGGATGAACCGCGTCATATGGCTGAAACCATTGCCAACTTAGGCCTGAAATATGCGGTCATTACCTCGGTAGACCGTGATGACCTGCTTGATGGCGGTGCACAGCATTTTGTTGACTGTATTAAAGAAGCGCGTGCCTTAAGTCCGAATACCCTGCTGGAAATTCTGGTTCCGGATTTCCGTGGCCGTATGGATATTGCGCTGCGCATTATGACTGAATGTCCGCCAGATGTGTTTAACCACAATATTGAAACCGTGCCACGTTTATATAAAGCCATGCGTCCGGGTTCAGACTATCAGCACTCTTTAAACCTGCTGAAAATGTTTAAAGAATATTGCCCGGAAATTCCAACCAAGTGTGGCCTGATGGTGGGTATTGGTGAAACTGAAGAAGAAGTGATTTCATTATTGGATGATCTGAGAGCACATGATGTAGATTATGTGACCATTGGCCAATATTTACAGCCATCAAAACAGCACGCACCAATTGACCGCTTTGTAACACCAGAAGAATTTGAGCGTTATGCAGAACATGGCCGCAAACTGGGCTTTAAAAATATCTGGTCTGCACCAATGGTGCGCTCAAGTTATTTTGCAGACCGTCAATACTACGGTGAGCCAGTTCCAGCAGTACGTCGCAAGACTGATCCTGCCAAGAAAATTAGTGTACAAACCATCGAAGCATAAGCTGAGAAAACTAAGCTTAGAAAACAAGGCCCCGGATTCGGGGCTTTTTTACAAGGTCATCTTTTACTTAAATTTTTACATCGTCCTCGGATCAGAATTCTTAGCCCAGAGAGATCATCTATTTCCTCTTAAATCCAAAGACGGCTCATCTTTAAAAAAATACCCCATTCAAATCAGAAATAAATTTCTATCATTCTTTGACCTAGCTGTTAATCCCTTACTTATCTTCACATTTCGTTGCGCGTTTTTACTTGAATAGCGATCATTTTTCAACCAATCTTCATCCATAGAGTTTGTTTTTAGCAATCGTTTTAATGGTCTTGATATTTAAAAAAACGATACCGAAGTTCCAAGAACAGCCTTCACCGGATGACTTCAGACAAAATGAAGCAGCATTTCTTTCATTTTTCCTTGCAGGCACGGTGATGCTGTAGCAGCCGGGAGAAATACAATAATGCTTTTTATACTCAGTATCGTCATTCTTGTTTTTACACTGTGGGCGATTTTCTATTTTCAGCTGTCTCGCAACAGCGGTGCCATGACCCTGATCGCGGTCAGTATTGTCTCTGCCTTTATTAATCCCTGGTCCTTAATTTTAGGCATTCCGTTAATTGTGCTGAGCATAATTGTGATGGTGGATGCCTTGCGCATGAAAATCATCACCCAACCCGCGTATAAGGCTTTGTCACAAGCCATGCCAAGCATGAGCAGCACCGAACGTGAAGCACTGGATGCCGGCACCAGCTGGTGGGAAAAAGAGCTGTTTATGGGTGCGCCCAACTGGGATACCTTTGAGCAATATCCCTATCCTACGCTCAGTGCGGAGGAACAATCCTTTTTAGACAATGAAGTGGAACAGCTGTGCAAGATGCTGGATGAATGGGAAATCCATCATAAGCACAAAGATTTATCTCCTGAAACCTGGCAGTTTATTAAAACCCATGGATTTTTGGGCCTGATTATTCCCAAGGAGTACGGCGGCAAGGCTTTCAGTTCTTTTGCGCAAAGCCGGATTATGAGCAAAATTGCCTCACGCTCCCTAACTGCCGCGGTCAGCTGTATGGTGCCCAACTCCTTAGGCCCGGGTGAATTGCTGCTGCACTACGGTACCGATGAGCAGAAAAAACGCTACTTGCCCGGTCTGGCCAAAGGCGAAGAAATTCCCTGCTTTGGGCTGACCAGCCCCGAAGCCGGCTCCGATGCTGGTGCCATTCCAGATACTGGCGTGGTCTGTTATGGCCAGTTTGAAGGCCGGCAAGTACTTGGTCTGAAAATGAATTTCTCCAAACGCTGGATTACGTTGGCGCCCATTGCCACCGTGATTGGTCTGGCTTTTAAACTGTATGATCCGGAAGGCTTACTCGGCGATAAGACTAAAACCGACTATGGCATTACCTGTGCGCTACTGCCGGCCAATCATGCTGGAGTAAAAGTCGGGCCGCGCCATCATCCCGGTTCACCATTTATGAACGGCACAGTCGAAGGTCAGAATGTGTTTATTCCGCTCGACTGGATTATCGGTGGTGTGGAAAATGCCGGTAAAGGCTGGCGCATGTTAATGGAATGTCTGGCCGTCGGTCGCGGGATTTCCTTACCGGCACTGTCAACCGCTGCCGGGGAAATGACCTATTTAAATGTCGGTGCTTTTGCGCGAATCCGCCAGCAATTCAAGTTGTCGGTGGGGAAATTTGAAGGCGTACAGGAAGTCACCAGTGATATTGCCAGTGAAACCTATATGCTGGAAGCCTTTCGCTATCTGGTGACCTGTGGACTGAATCAGGGCGGCAAACCTGCCGTGATGACCGCGATGGCCAAGTACTATGCCACAGAGTCTATGCGCCGTGTGGTTAATCATGGTATGGATGTGGTCGGTGGCCGCGCCATCCAGTTGGGTCCACGGAACTTTCTGGCGCTGACCTATCAGGCCATTCCAGTTTCCATTACCGTTGAAGGGGCCAATATTTTAAGCCGCTCGCTGATGATTTTTGGCCAGGGTTCGATGCGTTGCCATCCGTATTTGTATGAAGAATTACAACTGCTACAAGCCCCTGATAAAGATGCCGCGCTGACACAATTTAATGAACTGTTCTACCATCATCTCGGTTATACCTTTAACCGGACTGCGCGCGCATTTGCCTTTGGCTGGTTTGGCGGTTCATTCGATGCTCCGCAACAAGCCGATGAATTTAGCCGGCCTTATTACAAAACTATCAACCGTTTTAGTGCGGCCTTTGCCCTGACTGCCGATATGTGTCTGGGTTTATTGGCCGGTGATATTAAACGCAAGGAAATGCTGTCCGGACGCCTGGCCGATATTCATGCGCAGCTGTTTATTGCCACCGCCATCTTAAAATACTATGCACATGGGCAAAAAACCGCAGATGAGCAACTGCATGCGCAACTGGCTTTAGACAAAGCACTGTTTAATGCACAAGAAGCCTTCTTTGGACTGTTCAATAATTTCCCTATGCAGCTGGCGGCTGGCGTCGTGAAATTGATCTGCTTCCCGTGGGGCCGTGCCTTGCAGCCACCAAGCGATCAGCTGAAACGTGATGTGGCCATGAGCATGATGCAGGACAATGCTTTTCGCCAGCAGCTGAAACAGCATGTTTTCTATAACACGGACCCGGACGATGTCTTTGGCCGGATGGAAAGTACCTTCCAGAGCTTAACCGAAATTGAACCGCTGTGGGATCGCTTTAAAAAAGCTGAAGCCAAAGGCAGTTTTGATGGCCTCAGTTTTGAAGAACACATTGCCGATGCCCTAAATACCGGCGCGATTCAACCCGAAGAAGCTAGCCAGCTACTCAGTTATAACGCGCAGCGCTTTGACAGTATTCTGACCGATATTTTCGATATGCAGCTGGAACAGACCCTGCCACTAGACAATCCGCATTTAATTGAACCTTTAGGTGTCGATACGGAAGCTCATCCTCCGGCAACTTCAGCAGAACCGAAAACCGGTGGCACCGCACAACTGGCCACAGATCATCATAAAGAGGATCCGGAACCGTTTATCCGTTTTTAGTTATATACTGAATATTGAATAAAGTGGCTTTTGGGCCATTGCTGTCCCACAATTTTTCACAAGAGGAAGCTCATTTGAGCTTCCTCTTGTTTTATGGGTATTTTATCGGGTGAAAATAAAGCTTTTAAAGTTCTTCTTTCAAACAAATTCACTTGAATTA